>JALZIX010000113.1 GCA_030860025.1 Actinomycetota bacterium | reverse complement strand
TCATGGTCGCGCCGCGTGAACGCACCGAAACTCAGCGCCCTCAGGGTCAGGAGGATGGACCTGGCCGTTCTCATCGAGCTGTTGGCGACGGTGGATCGGCCGGCGCAGTGGTGGGGCAACCTCTACGCGGCACTGGAGCGCACTGACTCGATCGAGGACCGAGATGCGCTCTCAGCCATACCTGTGCCGCTGGCCGGTGGACGGATGGCCTACGGCGCTCGCGGTCTGTTGATCCCGGCGCCCGATCTCCAGACCGCCGAGCTGGGCGCCCTTGATCTCCGGCTCGTCCACCCGGGCGCGGTTGCCGACGCCAACTCGCGCCGCCTGCTGGAGCGACTCGGGGCTACCCCGGCCACCGCAACCGGGGTCCTCACCTCTCCGGCCGTCAGGGAAGCCGTTGCGGCATCCCTCGACGAGGAGGACCCCGAGCCCATCGCCAAGGCGGTGCTCGCCCTGGTTCGGGCATCCGGGAGCACGGTGGATGCCTATCCCTGGCTGGCTGATCTCGCTCTCTGCGACACCGACGGCGAGTGGACTCCCGCCGGGGAGTTAGTGCTTCCCGGCTCGCCCTTGGCCAACGTCCTCGACCGGGACGCACTGGGACTCGCCGACGCCGACCTGGTGGCGACTTTCGGGGCCGCCGCGCTCGTCGCCGTCGGTGTCCTGGAAACGTTCGCCGTAGTCCGCGCTGAAGGGCATGAGGTCGGTGAGGTACAGCATGACGTCGATGCCGAAAGCGACTGGTATGACGCCGTCTTTGATCGGCTCCCACAAGATGCACGGGCGCCCATCATCAGCCAGTTCGTGGCCGTACGCGACCTGGATGTGGTGCGACCGGACCGCTGGAGGCAAGCTCTACGATTGCTGGCTGACCTTCCAGCAGATGTCTTCGCCGACGCCATGGTTGCCATCACCGCCAACGCTCCCGTCGCAGTGCCCTCGTACACCCGGTGGTGGCTCTCGACTCATCCCGTCCTGAACGGGCAGCGTCCCGACCGGCTCCGGCACCCAGACGCCGATGACTTGGTCGGCCTGTTCGAGCTGGCGGATGCTCCGCCGGCCACCCTGGCGCTGATCAGGTGCCTGTCCTCGGTCGAGGACGCGCTCGCCGATCCGGGAACCGCCATCGAGCTCCTCGAACGCCTCGGTGCCCCCGAGCGGTCCGTACGGGTGGACGTAGTGGCCGACGTCTACCCGCGACTTGCTGTTGCTCTTGACGGCATCGACGTGGAGCCGCCACAGCGGGTACGAGTCGCACCAGATCAGACCGTTGATCGCGGTGCTGCAGTCGTTGTGGACGCGCCGTACTTGTTGCCGCTTCTCGCCCGGGCTCCCGTTCCCGCGCCGCGGCTGGCCACGGCGGTAGCGGATCTCCTGGATGTGCCGCTGGCCTCCGAGATCGTCACGGCATCGGTGACGTCGGTGGCTGCGTCCATCACCGAATGCGCTGACATCCCTGGGGCCTCGATCGCCGCACGCCGCCTTGGGATCGCGGCCCTGTCCGGCCAGCTCGCTCTGCACGATCCACTGCTGGTTGACGGGGATCGCCCGGTGCCTTGGTGGCCGGAGGGCGACCTCGACCATGTCGACAGCGGTTCCGGGCCGGCCGCACTGGGACGGGCGCTGGCCTGGCGGCACGACCGCTGGCCCTTGCGCGCCGCAATTGCCGAGGCGATCGCCCAACCGGATGCCGCCGCTCGGCTGATTGCCGAAGACGGCACCGGCTGAGCCGCGCCCCAGGGCCTAGCCGGCTTCAGCAAGCGTTCAGTCAACTAGTACATCCTTTGATCACCACGCCGCAGGGCCGTCGGGGCGCAGAGAGAGTGCTGATCATGCGGGTATTGGTCGTCGAGGACGAAAAGCGGTTGGCATCCGGGCTGCGCAACGGACTCGAGGCCGATGGGTTCGCCGTCGATGTGGCACTGGACGGCACCGACGGCCTGTGGCTCGCGCGAGAGAACCGCTACGACGCGATCGTGTTGGACATCATGCTGCCCGGCATCAACGGATTCCTGATCTGTCAAACGCTGCGAAGGGAGCGGGTCTGGACACCGATCCTCATGTTGACGGCCAAGGACGGTGAGTGGGACGAGGTCGAGGCCTTGGACACCGGGGCGGACGACTTCTTGTCCAAGCCCTTCTCCTATGCGGTGCTGCTTGCCCGGCTTCGCGCCTTGATCCGGCGTGGCGCCCAAGAACGCCCAGCGGTCCTGACTGCGGGCGATCTGCAGCTGGACCCGGCCGGCAAGCAGGTCACGCGAGCGGGAGTTCCGGTAGGCCTGACCGCCCGCGAGCACTCGCTGCTGGAGTACTTGCTCCGGCGCCGCGGCGAGGTGGTGTCCAAGCGAGAAATCCTCGACCATGTGTGGGACTACGACTTCGAAGGCGATCCGAACATCGTGGAGGTCTACGTACGCCACCTCCGAAACAAACTGGACCGCCCCTTCGGCCGCGACTCGATCGCCACTGTGCGCGGTGCCGGATACCGGCTGGCTGCCGATGGCGGCTGAAGCTCGGCAGACCTCCAGCAGATGGGGCCGGTTACCCGCCAGGCTCGGGACTGTCCGGGTCCGGATCACTCTGGTGGCTACCGCCGTAGTCGCCGTTGCCCTGGTCGCCAGCTCCTTTGTCCTGGTCTCGATGCTGAGTGCCCGGCTCACCGAGACGGTACGCAGCAGCGCCCAGTTGCACGCGAACGAGATAGCCAGGTCACTGACCGATGAGCGGCTGGCAGATCTCAGACTGGCTGACGACGACGATCGGCTTGTCCAAGTCCTGGACAGCACCGGCCGCGTGCTCAGGTCGAGCTTTCCCGCTCTGCTCCTGCAGCCGCTGTCCCACGTAGCCCCGGGAGAGTCGGAGCCGATCGCCGTCTCGTTCGATGACGACGGTTACCTTGCCGTGGCCGCGTTCGCCGACACCGCCCATGGGCGCTACACGGTCGTCGCAGCCCACACCCTGGACCGCGTTGCCGAATCCAGCGGGGCGCTCACGACGCTGCTCGCGGTCGGCGTCCCGATCCTCGTGCTACTCATCGCCCTGACGACCTGGCGAGTCGTCGGCGGTGCTCTTGCACCGGTCGAGTCGATCCGGCGCGAGGTCGACGAGGTCTCGGCCAAGGAGTTGCACCGACGAGTTCCGCAGCCCAGCGGCGACGACGAGATCTCGCGGCTTGCGAAGACGATGAATCGGATGCTCGCCCGGTTGGAGGCTTCGCGGCTACGCCAGCAGCAGTTCGTCTCCGATGCCTCACACGAACTGCGCTCTCCGATCGCAAGCATCCGAGCACATGCCGAGGTGGCCATCGCTCATCCAGAGCGGGGAAGCACCTCGGAACTGGCCGAGACGGTCCTGGCCGAGAGCTTGCGTGTTCAGGAGCTGGTCGAGAACCTTCTCGTACTGGCCCGGATCGATGAGCAGCGGGCTGCACCGCGGTCAGCGGCGGTGGACCTCGACGACCTCGTCTTCAGTGAGGCCAAACTCCACCGCGGGCGATCGGGGCTGACCTTGGACACGGCGAGCGTTTCGGCAGGGCGGGTGGACGGTGATGCGTCCCTGCTGCGGCGCGTGATTGGCAATCTCCTCGACAACGCTGAAAGACACGCCAAATCCCGGGTAGAGGTTCTACTTCGGGAGGACGGGGAATCCGTGCTTCTCCGCGTCGATGACGACGGGGCCGGTGTCGCGCCCGAGGATCGTGACGTCGTCTTCTCGCGCTTCTCCCGACTTGACGATGCGCGCACGCAGGACGCCGGAGGAGCTGGTCTGGGCCTGGCCATCGTCGCCGAGGTGGTCGCCAATCACGGCGGATCGGTGACATTGAGCGCCTCGCCCAGCGGTGGGGCTCGCTTCGACGTCATGCTCCCTCGGGCGAGGAACTGAGCTAGGCGGAGTCTGCCCGCGGCTAGGCAAGCCGCTGACTATCGTGAGGGAAGCGGCACGACGGGTGCCAGAGTGAGGGGACAGGCTCATGTGGGGATTGCTGGCGCTACTTCTCGTTGTCTGGCTCGTCGTGATTGTGATCGGGGCCGTGGTCAAGGGTTTGTTCTATCTGGTGATCGTGGGCGCGATGCTCTTCCTGGCCACTGCCGCGTACGGGTGGGCCAAAGGAAAGCTCGGCGGTTCCGACCGCAAGTCGATCAGCAGGTAGCTCAGAGCGCTTCGTACCGGGCGCGGGCGAAGTGGAAGAGTCCGTAGGCAAAAAATCCAAGAGCGACGATGGTCGCGAGGATCCGGCCGAACGGCGCGGTAATGATCAATCGCAGCGCACCGTCGAGTCCGGTCGCTCTGGCCGGGTCATAGGTGATCGCTGCGTAACCAAGGATCGCTCCAACGAGGGCTAGTGCGATCCCGCTGGCGACGTACCCGAAAACGCCCAATTTTTCGATCATCGAGCGCATCCGCGGCGACACTGCCTTGTTGATGTGGTCCATGAACTTCTTCCTGAACCCCTTGATGACGTGCCAGACGCCGACCCCGATGACGATCAGCGCAACCGCAGTGACGAGGAACTGGCCGTATGGCAGGGCGAGGACTCCAGAGGCCTGTTGCTGCTGTTGAGCGGCATCGGAGGAGTTGTCACCGATCGCGGCACCGATGGAGCTGACAGCCAGCGCGGCGAAAACAACTGCCTTACCGGCCGCCGTCGCCCGGTGGCGCAATCGCTTGGTGCCAGTTTCCCCTCGGTACCCCCAGATCGCGTCCGTGAGCCGCCACAGGGCCAGCGCAAACAGCCCCACGACGATGATCCAGAGCACAGCGCGCCCGAGCGGGTCGTCGGCAAGCGTTGCGAGGGCGCCAGACTTGTCCCCACTCTCGGCCGCGCCACCCCAGGCCATCTTCGTCGCGACCCAGGCCAACAGCACGAAAACGACGCCATAGCTGACCAGCCCCACCCGGGCCAGGGCGGCGAGTGCCCGACTCCCGCCGGCCGACCTCGCCGCCGCGCCAGCGTCCCTTGCCCCCTGCTTGATTGATTCCGTCATGCGAGTCGCCTCCAGTTGTCCCAGCCCAGGATGCGGGTTGACCTAGGGGAGCAGGCCAAACGGTGCCGGGGCAGGGTAGCGGACCGTGACCGTGGTGCCACTTTCGAGCACGACCAGGGGACGGTACGGCGAAACCTGGGTCTTGAATAACTCGGTCAGCGCCCGAGAGGCCGCTGCCCTGCTTGCGATGCTCGGGTCGAGGGCGGAGATGTCGGACAACGTCGCCTCTCGAAAGATGGTCCCGATGTCGAGGTCACCCGCCGTACCGGTGAACTGCTCGATGGCGAAGCGCGCGGTTGCAGCAGCCGCTGAGAGCCCCACCATGAGTCGTGCATCGACACCGCCGGCGATGAGGGCCGCCGAGGCCGGGGGCCCGAGGATCAAGTTCGGGTTGGCAGCCAATTCGGCACCGTAACGACCTCGTGCGGCCTGATCGGTGACCATCGCCTCGGCGTAGGCCAACGGATCGGCCACTACCAGCCGCAGCCCCAGCGCGCCCGCGTCGCTGCCGAAGCGAGCGATCAGAGGTAATCCGGCTCGTTCGGACAGCGGCGCCAGCACGAACTCCGCATCGGTATCCGGGCCATTGGGTGTGCGCAGCCGACCCGGCTCGAGTCCGTCCCGGACGAGCTGTGCCCTGCTCAGGGGGTCTACCTCGATGACGCTGTCCGGCGCAAGCTGCGTCGTCAGCCAAGCGGTCACGTCCTCGCTCGGACTGACCATCGGTGAGCTCGGTTCGGGTAGCGGCAGCAGGAACATGCCCACCGCCACCGCCGCGACAAGGGTCACAGTGCCGACAACGGCGTCCGCAGGAGGGCGCCGATGGCGCAACAGATTGTCCAGCAGGCAGCCGGTCAGGATGGCGACGATTGTCAGGCCCAGCAGCATGGCCGGTACCTGCGCCGCGCCAGGCCAGACGGCGGCAAGCAGGAGCGGCACCACGCCGAAAGCCATCGGGCGCAGCCTTGCGGCCACCGAGCACGCTGCTGCGATGACGAGTCCGCCCAGCCCAACTGCAATCCCGGCGACTCCGACCGGAGTCAGGTCATCGCTCGGGAGACCCTGCTGCCACACGGTGAGCCACAGTGCGGCGGCGACGCCGCCAGCCAAGCCGGCGGCGGTGAGCAGTCGCGAGCGAGGTCCCTGCCCGCCGTACAGCCGCCGCCCGGTTGCAAGCGCGCCCAGAAGAAGACCGAGTGGAATAAGTACCGAGACGCCCGCGGTACTGATGCCGAGCGCGCCGGCGGCCACTGCAACCGCCCACCACGGCCAGCGCCAGCGGGTACCGCTGGCCGCGGCCAGGCCCGCCAGCGTTGCCGAGGCCATCCAGAACGTTGCTAGGGCTGCTGATGGCGAGACGATCCGCAACAGGACGGCGGCGGCCGGCAAGCCGGCAAGGATGACAGCCAGGGCTGTGCTGAACCAGCCAATGTGTAGTCGCCGGCATGCCCCCACGATGACGGCAGCGGTCAACACCGAGGCGATGAGAACCAACTCGCGGGTGGGACCGACCAGGGTGTCGTGCCGCGCAGTGGCCGAGGTCAGATTGGAGTATCCGGCCAGCTGCCAACTGGTGACGATGTCGGAAAAGGATGTCGGGATCCGAAGTTCCGGGGCGTGCAGCACCGCGAAGGCGTTCACTCCGAGCGCTGCTTCGCTGACGCTCGCGGGCGCCGGTACGGTCAGGTTGCTGGTCAGTTGGCGGACCACCACGGCGACGATGGCGAGCGAGGCAAGAACGAGACCTGCCGCCCGTCGGGCGGGCGGCGTCAGGCGTGCCGCGGCAGCGTGTTGCCCCCGTCGCAGCGAGGTGTCATCGGCGGTCTCAGACACTGCCGGGGCGGATGTCGTCGTGCGGGACTCCTTGATGCGGTGATCGCGGATTGCTGCGGGAAAGGCTGGCGACGGCCTAGTCTGTCCGACCTGCCTGGGACATGGAGGATTGGCATGACGAAAGCGAGTTTCTCCTAGCTAATGACGAACAGCAGACCAACAGCTAGTGCATGGTCGCGAGATGTCAGCAATCTCGGATAGTGTCGTTTCCCGATGAGACTCGATGCGCGATCCGCAGCCGGCCTTGCCCTTCTCACCGCCGGTGCCATGGCCGCTTCGCTGGCCCTCACCGGCCCGGCCTCGGCCGTGGCGCCGCCGGGCAGCGTGGTCTTCATCAACGAGATCCATTACGACAACGCGAGTACCGACACCGGTGAGGCGATCGAGATCGCCGCCCCGGCCGGCACCGACCTGTCCAACTGGGAGCTGGTGCCCTACAACGGCAACGGCGGTGCGCTGTACAGCCGCACACCACTCTCCGGGATCATGCCGGGAGCGCCCCTGACGTTCGGCGTGGTCTCCTTTCCTATTGTCGGCCTGCAGAACGGGGCCCCTGATGGAATCGCATTGGTTGGACCGGACGGCGTCGAGCAGTTCCTGAGCTACGAGGGGTCCTTCACGGCCACGGACGGCCCCGCCGACGATCTGGTGTCGACCGACATCGGTGTCGTAGAGACCGGCAGTGAGCCCATTGGGCAGTCGCTTCAGTTGACCGGCACCGGTGACACCTACGGCGACTTCGCCTGGCAAGCACCGGCAGCGGCCAGCTTCGGTACGACGAACCCTGGGCAGACCTTCGGTGCGGCCCCGCCGCCGGACAACCCGCCACCGCCACCGGCCGGCCCCTGCGCCGGGTCCCCGGACCTCACTCCGATCTCGACTCTGCAGGGCACGACGGACGTCACTCCGTGCGCAGGCGACGTCGTCACCGTCGAAGGGGTCGTCGTGGGTGACTACGAGGGCCCCTCGCCGGCACTTCGCGGCTTCTACGTGCAGGAGCAGGACGAACAGACCGACGCCGACCCGCTGACCTCCGAGGGCATTTTCGTCTTCAACGCGAGCAACGACTCCGTCAGCCTCGGTCAGGCCGTCACCGTGACGGGCACCGCAGCCGAGTTCCAGGGCCAAACACAGATCTCGGCGACGAACGTGACCGTCCAGGCATCCGGCCAGAGTGTCGCACCGGTTGCGGTCACCCTTCCGCTGCCGAGCGCGACCTACCTCGAACGCTTCGAGGGCATGCTGGTCGTCACACCACAAACCCTGATCGTCACCGAGACCTTCCAACTCGGCCGCTTCAGCGAGTTCGTCGTGTCCAGCGGTGACCGACTCGACCAACCAACCAACGTCGCCGAGCCTGGCCCCGACGCGCAGGCGGTCCAGGCAGCCAACGACCTGAACCGCCTCAAGATCGATGATCAGCTAAACAACCAGAACCCCGACCCGATCCTGTTCGGCCGCAACGGTGAACCGCTGACCGCTGAGAACACGCTGCGCGGCGGCGACACGGTCACTGGCGCCGTCGGTGTGATGACCTACACCTGGGCCGGAAACTCGGCCTCCGGGAACGCCTACCGCCTGCGCGTGGTGGGTGATCTGTCCGACAGCGGCCTTGTATCGGGCGGCGTGGTGCCCGACTTCGAGGCGGCCAACCCACGTCCGGCGGGTGCTCCGGAGGTTGGCGGCTCGCTGCAGGTCGCCGCGTTCAACGTGCTCAACTACTTCCTGACCCTGGATGCCGGCACCAATCAGTGCGGGCCGACCGGCTTTACCGCCGACTGCCGAGGCGCAGAGACCGCCGAGGAGTTCCAACGACAGCGGAACAAGCTGATCTCCGCCCTCCTGGAGCTCGACGCCGATGTGCTCGGCATCATCGAGGTGGAGAACACCACCGGCGTCGAACCGCTGGCCGACATCGTCGCCGGGCTCAACGCAGTGGCCGGCGCCGGCACGTACGCTTTCATCGAGACCGGCACGGTCGGTACCGACGTGATCAAGGTTGGCGTGATCTATCAGCCGGGTTCGGTGACCCCGTTGGGTGACGAGGCAGTTCTGGACAACACCGTCGACCCGCGGTTCAACTCCGACCTGATGCGCCCGTCGGTGGCGCAGAGCTTCGTGGAGAACGCCACCGGACAGGTCTTCACCGTGGTGGTCAACCACTTCAAGTCCAAGGGCTGCGGCGGGGCGACCGGACTCGAGGCGGACCAGGGTGATGGCCAGGGATGCTGGAACCCCACCCGAACCGCCGCCGCGCAGGCACTGGTGGACTGGCTCGCCGGACGACCCACCGGCGTGGAGGATGGCGACTTCCTGATCGTCGGCGACCTCAACTCATACGCCAAGGAGGACCCGATCGACGTTCTCGTCGAGGCCGGATATGTGGACCTGGCCGCGGAACTCATCGGGGAAGAGGCCTATTCATACGTGTTCAACGGGCAATGGGGCTACCTCGACTACTCGTTGGCTTCACCCTCACTGATACCTCAGGTCACCGGGGCGGCCGAATACCACATCAACGCTGATGAACCGTCCGTCTTGGATTACAACACGAACTTCAAGTCGGAGGCACAACAGGAAAGCCTCTACGCGCCGGATGAGTTCCGGACCTCTGACCACGATCCGGTGCTCGTCGGACTGGCTCTCGAGGCGCTCCCCGGGGCGACTGCGTCGGCAGCCCCCAACCGGCTGTGGCCGCCGAATCACAAATATCAGCGGGTCAACGTCACTGCGCACACCGGCGACGGCGAGCCCCTGTCGGTCTCGATCGTGTCGGTCATCTCGTCTGAGCCGGATTGCGGTGGCGATTTCGGGGAGTTCTGCAACGACATCATCCTGGTGGACCAGGACAGCGTCGACCTGCGCGCGGAGCGGTACTCAGATGCCGGCCGCAC
>JALZIX010000111.1 GCA_030860025.1 Actinomycetota bacterium | reverse complement strand
GACCACCGATGAGCGTGGGCCGAAGTCAGCGGAGGTCAGCTGCGCGCGCCAGCGGAGGTCAATCGGTGGTCAAACGGAGGTGGTGGTTCGGGCCGACCGACGCTCAGCGGAGGAGGGAGAGCTTCATGCGCATGGCGAGTGAAGGCGGATGCGTGCGGGGTGCTAGGAGGCGCGTTCGGTCCGACGGGCTTCCACGATGGAGAGGTACACCTCGAGTTCCTCCTCCAGTTCCACGCCGCAGCTGGTGATCAGGGCGGCGACGTAGGCCTCGCCCTCGGCGTGGTTGCCTTCGGCGTAGGCGACCCAGACGGCGTCGGTCAGGATCTTCACATCACCCGGGGCTGCCCGCAGGCCGGCGGCGACGGCGTCCCGGGCGGCCTGGGTGTCGTCGGCTGCGAGGGCGGCGGTCGCGACCAGGTGCGCGACGTCGCAGATCATCCCGGTGTAGTGGTGGTCGAGGTTTTCCAGCCACTCGTAGCCGGCCTTTCCGCGTTGCCCGAACGGCTCGCCGGAGACCAGCTCCAGGGCCGCCTGCAGGTCGGCCAGCCCGCTCGGGCCACGCCCGGCGGCGCGCACCCGCAGTTTGAAGAACAGCTCGGCGTCCAACAGCAGCTCCCGGATCCGATACGGCCCCTCGCGGGCGGAGACCAGTCGGGGCTGGCCGTCCTCAGCGGTGCCGAGACTCTTGCGGGCTTCGCCGACCACCCGGTGGACGTGGGCGCGGGCATCGGTGGGATCGCTGTCCGGACGGAGGGACGCGGCGATCTGCTCGCTTGTGGCCGTCCCGAGTTCGCGGGTCGCGAGGTAGGCGATCAGCTCGTCACTTCGGCGACGGATCGGCGGCGCGGAACCGATACGTAGCTGGATCGGTCCCAGCAGCGACAGTCGGGGCCGGTCGCAGCTCTCGTCCCACCAATCGAGCAGATCCCGATCCAGCTCGTCGACGCCGGCGGCTTCCATGCTGGTCGCGGCCGCGGCCGGCACGCGCGGCGCCAAGACGTCGAGGTCCTCGGCGGTGGCCGCAGTGGCGTCGGTGTAGGTGCTCGTCGCGTACGGCAAGACGGAGTCCGGGACCGCCGTGATGTTCGACAGGTCCCCTGCCACACCCGGATCCGCAGCCGGCTCCTCCTCGAGGCCGGATCCAGGGTCCGTTTCCTCCGCCAAACTCGTTGAGCCGGTCGACGGCTTGGGATCGCGCGGAAGGCGGTGCTCGGGGCGCAATCCGCCGCCGACGTCGAAGTACTGCTGCCATGGTTCGGTCCCGGTCGCCGCCGGCATCGGCTCGTCCCCTGCGGTGTGCTCGTGCTCGAGCAGGGCCGCTATGTCGGCGGCATCGGCGGCGGACAGCTGCGGTGCCTGCAGGGTCAACTCAAGGTCCGGGATCATGAGCGCCCCGTCAGCGGCCAGCTGCAGTAACAACCCGGCTCCGGTCGGCGACTGCTCGCCGCCTACGACGACTGCCACTGCGCGCCGCTCGGGGCTGCCGGCGATGGTTGTGGCGATCTCCTCCAGCGCGATGGTGTTAGCTGCCCCCTGGCCGGCGACGACCACGATCGCCGGCATCCACGAGTCCCCCGCCACCGCGTGCAGCCGACCGTCCAAGACGCCGACGTTGTGGGTGGCCGCGACCGCTTCGTTGTCGGTCAGCCGGGCCTGCAGGGCGGCGGCGGCCGTGGCTAGGTCCTCGACCACAGTCAGTCGGTCCGGGCGCAGCCCGACGAGTTCACCGCCGAACCCGACGAGCGTCACGTCGTTGACATCGGCCCACGCGGTCACGACCAGCTCGGCGACAAGGTGCCGGGCGAAGTCCTCACAGGTCTGGTCAGGACCGGCCAGCCGGAGCGTCCCCGCCCGTTCGAGGTCGAGCAGCCACCGCCCGTCTTCACCGTCCATGCCGACCGTGACCAGCGCCGGGTAAGGCGCGAGGCGTCGTCGGGCCCGAACCAGGTCGACCGGGAAGTCCGCGTCGAGCTGCACCGACCACACACTTCCGCCGGCCCGGGAGACCCACGGGAGTGGCGCCGTCGTGGGTGCCTCCGGGTCGAGGATCAGGTCCAACCGGCCCTGTCCGATCCGGGCCGCCACGACCTCAGGCAGATGCCCGTCGTCGGTCTCGGCGAGCTGCAGGGCCAGTGACCGCAGGGCCAGGTCCAGGGTGAGGAACTCGGCCTCAGCGTCAGCGGCGGCTGCCCGAAGTGTGGACTCCACCGGGCGCAACGGTGCCGGAGTCGCAGTCAGCGCGCGGCCTGGCCCGCGGCGGAAGAAGCGCCGCCGACGGTGGACCCAAAACGCCGCACCCACCCCGGCGCCAAGCAACGCACCGGCCCCCGTCAGTGCCAGCACCAACGAGGACTGCTCCTGTTCCGGATCCTCGACATCGGCGGTAACGGTGTTCGCAGCTGGGCTCTGCTGCTCAGCTCCCGCCCGGTCGGCCTTCTCCTCCGGTTGGGGTGCCGGCATCGGGTCGGGTACCGGCTCGGCCTGCGGCGGAACTGGCACGGGTACAGGCACCGGCGCTGGCTCGTCGACGACAATCGGCGGCGCGGGCGGAGTGCTGACCTGGGCAACTGGCATGTCGAGGGCCTGGCCGGGGAAGATCAGATCGGGGTCGGTGAACGAACGGCCCCCGGGCTGCACTTCGCCGGCGTTGAGGTCGAAGATCGGCTGCCAGCTGGGTATGCCTTGCTCTGCGGCGATCCCGCTCAGGGTGTCCCCGGGCTCGACGACCACCACCTGGTCGGCAGTAGCGGACGGGGCGGCCGCGTCAGCGGGCAAAGTCAGGACCCAGCCGACCTCGATGCTGCCGCCGGCCGCCAGTACCCGGCCGTCGGGCTGCACGACGCCGGCGTTGAGATCGACGATCTCTTGGTAGCGGAAGCCGTCTCCGAGTAGCCGCTCGGCGATGTCCCACAGGGTGTCCCCGCGGACCACCACGTACGTTGCGGCCGCGGTGGGCGCTGTGGGAGGTGCGGGAGGTGCGGGAGGTGCGGGAGGTGCTTCCACCGGAGCGGCCAGCGGTGTGCTGTCCGTGCCGGCGAACGGGGCCGAGGCAACCGTAACTGTCTGGGCTGCGGCCGGGGCAGCGGCGCCAGCGATCTGGGAGACGCTCATCAGAACCGCGGCCAGCAGCCCCCCGGCGATGTGCTGGGACCAGCGCATCCCCCGGGGCAGCCGGACCCGGCCCAGCCCGCGCAGTTGTGCAGGCAGCTCCAGCAGGAACGCCAGCGCCAGGCAGGCCCAGGCCGCGAATCCGATGACGACTAGCGCACCCAAATACAGTGACCCGTCATCGGTTCGCATCACTGCATCGCCGACCTGATCCCAGGTCGGGATTCGATCAGGAAGCCACTGCCGGCCGAACACCCATAGCGCGTAGGGGAGGCCCACAAGCAGTGCGGCCAGCCCGATCAGGCCGCCGAGGCCCCGCAGCACATTTCGCACCATTCCCACCCCCTTCTTCAGCTTCTGACCAGGTCGGCCACGCCGTGACCCTCGAGGGTGAACGATTCGATGCCGATCAGTGCCAGAAAGGACGTCCCGGTGCTCACTGTGACGTCGACGACCAGCTGATTGCCGCTGACTTGCACCTGCCCGGAAACCCCGGCCGCGGCCAGGTAGGACTGGGCGGCCGCGACGGCGGCGGCCGGGTCGACCACGTCCTGGCCCTGTAATGCCGCTGCCGGGTCGATGGCCTGACCGCCGGCGCGGGCAGCCTCGGCGGCGATCGACTGAGCCCGGGCCGCGCCTTGTGCCGCCCGGGACCCATCGACGGCGAGCCCGGCTACCAGGAGCGCGGCCAAGATCATCCCGATCAGGTAGATCGTGATCGACCCGCGATCGCCTTCCAGGCGCCGCGGTAGCTGAGTCCGGGCCTGCATCAGCGGGACCGGTACTGATCGAGCGGGCTCACGAATGAGGCCTGCACGGTCGGGTTGCCGGGGATCCCCGGCCACACCAGGTCGCTGTCATCCACGGTGCAGGACACATCC
>JALZIX010000094.1 GCA_030860025.1 Actinomycetota bacterium | reverse complement strand
CTGCCGGGCTGCACGATGACTGCCGAATCCTGGCCGGTTGTCAGCGACTCGGTGACCGCGGTTAGAACGAAGTCATCGAAGCGATCGGAGGGCGTCTTCGCTGCGGTGTCGGCGCCCAGCGTCTGTTGCACGGCTTGGTCGAGCGCGACGGCGAGCGCGTCGAGGTTCGCTCCGGGAGAGACGATCACCAGGGCGATCGACCCGGTCGAATTGACCATGACGGCGGGTTCCGGGCTTGGCCGACCGTCGGCAGCAGGCTCGCGGACGAAGATCGCGACACTCAGCTCGCGGCCGGAGCGCTCGAACGAGACGCGATTGTGCTCGGCATTCCAGGTGCGCTGTACGCCGTCGTCGATCCGCCTGGCCGCAGCCTCGGCCAAGCGCCCGACACGTGCGACCTCTGGATCCGCTTCGGTGCCCGGCCGAAGGACACCGCGGGAATCCGTACCTGCCGGGAACGCGGAGGCGATGAAGCGGTCGACCTCCGCCCGCAACGCGGCGTCTATCTCGGCGGACAGGTCCGGGGTCGAGTCCGGGTCGGGGTTCGCGTCGGAGTCGGACCCTTCGACTCCCTTCCCGCCGGTCTGGCGAGGTCCCTCGTCGCCGGTCTGCCGTGGCGGCTGCCTGTCGAGTGCCGCGGCGATCTGGGCGTCGATGTCCACTGCCTGCGGGTCGAGGTCGAGGTCGGCCGGAACGACGAGGCTCAGGTCAGCATCGACGGCAACTTCGATATGGGGGCTGCTGGCCCCCTCGTCCACGACGATGTGGACGGTGATCTCGGCATCGCCCCGGGTGATCTGGACGCGGTCCATGGAGAAGCGCACCCGGGCCGATTCCGCGTTCACGCGGACGGCTGCGGCTTCCACGATCTGCCGGCCGAGCACCCTGGCCACGGGTTCGAGGTCGTAGCGGGTTACCAGATCCAGTTCCTCAGCAGGGGTCAGCACGCTGCGGCGCATCAGCGGGTCGAAGTAGTCCCCGAACAGCCCGAGGTCGGTGGCCAGTTCGCGATGCAACCTGGCGGCTGGGCCGACGTGTGGGTTGGCCTGGGACAGCGCGGCGGCCATCCGGAGCTTTGCCAAGCCGACAATGTCCGCCACGGTCAGCAGCGCGAGGGTCTGCGCCCGGCTGATTCCGCGGGGGCTGCTTGGCCTTTCCAGGAAGTCGGGCTCGGTCGGTGCCCCATCGGCTTGGGCGCTCACCTGGGCAACGGCTCCCGCGAAGTCGACCTGCGCGCGGACGTCAGCCGCAGACACAGCGATCGTCTCCGCTGGCACCCCCCCGATGCTCACCGTGCCGGTCGCGACTCTCGACCCATTCGGATCGATGCCGATCCGGACACTGCGCGGGGAGCCGTCGTCCGCGGGGGCCAGGTGAACAAGACCGCGATCGTTGGTGTCCAGGATGCCGCTGCGGGACATCGCTTCGGCGAGCCTGTCCAAAGCGGCCGAGGCGTCCCGACGTGCCGCTACCAGATCTGCGTCGTACGTCGCGTCGAAGTAGAGTTCGAGCCTGATCGCGACCACAGGGGGCAACAGGCCCCGGCTCGCGTCGGTAGTCAGCCCACCGAGGCGCAGGCCGGCCGACTCGACCTTCTCGACGAGCCGCTCCTGCAGGCTTGCCGAGGGTGCATCGGTGGCCCGGTGTTGCGTCAGCAACTCGTCGAGTTCGGCGATCAGGCCATGATCTGCGGCGGTCAGGCTGGCCCGCGTGGTGTCCGCGGGGAGCGCGACCCCGGTGAGCACCGGTTGGCCCTCCACCGCCCCTGCCCGAGCGGCGATCGCGGCAGCGACGTGGCGGGCGACCGAGGCCTCAGCGAGGCCGGTGGGCGAACTCTGGTCGACGGTGAGCTGCAGGATTCCGGCCGACAGCGAGCCGGACACTGGATCCGGACCGGCGACGTCACCCATGACCAACTGCACGAGCACGCTCTCGTCGCCGAGCGTGACACTGAACACGCCATCGCCATCGTCTTCGACCTGGGCACCCAGCAGTGCAGCCGCGCGCTCGGCCGCGGCCACCGCAGAAGCCACGGTGGGAGTCCGCCGCAGCGCCTGCTCCTGGGCAGGTGCTGCCGGATCCGCATTCGGGGTGGCGGATGGATCAACCTGGTTGTCGAGCGCGGCGGCGATCAGTTCGTCGACGGCCAGCGCCTGCGGGTCGTACTCGGCACCCTCAGTCAGCGTGATGACAAAGGTGTTATCGAGGATCGGCGCCATCCGCGCGCTGGAATCACGCCCGGCTTCGGGCGCGACCGTGCTGAGGTACACGTCCACTACCCGGCCGGCGCGCGTGACCTGGATCCGGTCGCCGGGCAGGCGGACCGATGTGGCATCCGCCCAAGCGGCCGCTGCCTCCACTGCCTGTCGGGTCCAGACCTTGGCAGCGGGCTCGAGGTCATAGCGGGCGACCAGTGAAAGCTCGTCAGATGCTGGCAGCAGCCCGCGTCGGGCGGTCGGGCCATCGCCTGACCCGAGCAGGCCGAGCTCGGCGGCCAAGGCCGCATACCGTTGTGCGGCGGGCCCGATCTGTGGTGTGGCGCGGGACAACAAGCCCGCTACCCGGAACTTGGCCAGGCCGATCAGATCCGGCACCGTCAAACCCGCGGGCGTGACCGATTGGTGGTCCGCTGAGGGTCCTAGGAGGTCGGGCCCGAGCGAGACGGGTGGATGGGTCTGGATGCTGGCCTGCAGCTGAGCAACGGCGCCGGCGAACTCGATCTGGGTGTTGGCGTCGGCCAGGGAGACGTCCTGAGAGACCCAGTCGTCCACGCCGAGCAGCTCGGCCAAGCCAACGACCCTGGCCCCGTCCTGATCGGTCTCGATCCGGAAAACTTGCATGGTCAAGTCGTCGGCGTATATCCGGATGACTGACGCGTCGGCGGGGTCGGGAACCCCGCGCGCCAACAGCGACTCCGCGAGCTCGGTCAGGGCATCCGTGGCGTACCGACGATTGACGACCGCTCCGCCGTCGTACTTCGCGTCGAAGCCGCGCTCGAGTTTCAGAGCGGTCAGGGACGGCAATAGCGACCGGCGGGCGTCGACATCCTTGGTCCCCAGTCGGAGGTCGAGCTTGTCCACCAATCTGTCCAGGAGCTGCTTGAGATCCTTCGACGGTGGATCGGTGGACAGGCTGTGCCGTAACAGCTCGTCGAGTTGGGCAATCATGCCGTGGTCGTAGCTTGTCAAACTGGCCTGGGTGGTGTCCGGAGACAGCGGAGCCGCCAGCACGGATCCCCGGGTTTCGTTACCGCCCGACCGTGCGATTGCGGCGGCGATCTCGCGAGCCAGGCCGCTCTCGACCGCGGCGACACTGGCTGTCGCATCGAGCATGATCAGCCACTGGTCATCGGTGTCCACGCCGCTGACCGCCGGCGCCAGACCCGGAGATTCGAACCTCAACCGCAGTCGAATCGACCCGTCCGGCACGATGACCCGAAGCTCGCCTTCTCCAAAGAGCTCCCGCAGATCGTCGATCTCGGCGTTCATAAAGGCAGCCGCGCGCCCGGCTGCGGTCACGGCAGAGGCCATCGTGGGACGCGCCGCTTCCCCGCTGGGCTCCTCGACGCCCTTGCCGCCGGTTTCGCGTGGTTGGCCGTCCTCGACTGGGCCGGGCTGGCTTGCTGCATCCATGGCCGCATCGAGCCTCGTGGCCACGTCAGGCGAGATCCCGTCCGCTATCAGATAATCCGCCACCGATACGCCCTCACGGGACACAAGTGCGCGGTAGTCACGGGCCAACTGCTGACCGGCGGCCGTGTTGCCGAACCAGTGCTCTGGGCCATTGTCGGACGGAAGGCGCTCGACCCCGAGGATCTCGATCCCAGTCGGGCTCTCGCGCGTGGCCCTGATCT
>JALZIX010000064.1 GCA_030860025.1 Actinomycetota bacterium | reverse complement strand
CCGCGGGGGAGGCAGCCGATGTACGAGTCGATCTGCCGGTCGACGCGCACATCCCGCACGACTACATCGACGGTGAGCGCCTGCGGATGGAGGCCTACCGCAAACTCGCCGCTGTCACCGACGAGACGATCGCGGAGCAAGTGGAGAGCGAGCTCGCCGACCGGTACGGCCCGCCACCGCCCGAAGTCCTGGCGCTGCTGTCCGTTGCCCGGTTCCGCGCGGCCATGCGCGCGATCGGGATCACCGAGATCTCGCTGCAGGGGCGGGCCATCCGGGTCACACCCATCCGACTGCCGGATTCAGCCCAGCTCCGGCTGACCCGGCTGGCCGCTGACTCGGTCTACAAGGACGCCTCGCAGGTTCTGTCACTGCGTCGGCCGATCGGACTTGACGGCCCCGTGCGCGGTGTCGCGCTGTTGGAGTGGTTGCACCGGCTGGTCATCGACCTGATCGGCGCTCCGGCCGGGCCGGATCTCGGTGTGAGAACCTGATTTCCGTGCGTCGCATCTGTTTCCTGCTTCCCCTGTTCAGTCTCGTGGCCCTCGGTGGGCTGGCCGGCTGCCGAACCGAGCCGTCCGTCGCGGCCTACGTCGGGGACCTCGTGATCACCACCGACCAGCTTGCCGAGGCGATCGACGAGCGGATGGCTGATGAGAACATCGCGGCGGTCGTCGAACCGGGAGACGCTGATTACCAGCGCGCCGTCCTCAGCCAGCTGGTCCAGCAAGCGGTGTACCGGATCCTGAGCGACAACTACGACATCTCGATCACCGACCGCGACGTCGACGTCAAGCTCGAGGAATTGTTGGCCGACGCGCAGAGCCCCGAGGCGGTCTACGCCCAACTCGCGGCCGAGCAGCAGCTGTCAGGGATCGACATACGAGAGAACGTTCGCCAAGCAATGGTCCGGGAGGAGATCGCGGCGGTGGAGGGCTTGGACGGCGCGATCCAGACTGCTGCGCTCCGCGAGCGGTACGAGGAGGTCAAGGATCAGCTGTCCGTGATCGAACTCGGCTTCATCACCGTTCCGGACCAGCCGACCGCCGATGCGACCTTGGCGGCATTGCTTGCCGATCCGGCGTCCTACCCCCAGCTGGCCGCGACGTATGCCAACCCGTACACACAGCCGACCCTGGTCAGCTCCCCCTTGGCGGAGATCCCCGCCGAGTTGGTGCCCAGCGTGTTGCAGACCGGAGTGGGCCAGGGATTCACCGTCGCGATCCCACGAACCGGAGGCATCGTCGTGGGTTATGTGGCCTCGCTCGACGTGCCGCCTTTCGTGGACGTCGAAGATGATCTCCGCGCCGAAGCCTCGGGTGGAGTGGATGCCGCCGTCGGTGACCTGGTGACGGCATTCGTCTCTGAGCTCGACATCGACATCAACCCCCGGTATGGATCGTTTGATCAGGGCCAGGTCGTGCCCGCCACCGACGGCGGTGTCGTTCGGATCCTGGAGGGCGCGGGGACGGGGTGACCGATCAGATCGTCCTCGTCCGCACCTCGCCGCGACTACCGGCGGGACTGCTGAGCGCCGACGGCTGGGCCGCGCTCCGGAGCGGGCCGGTCTACGCCCAGGACCCGGACAACGAGGACCTTGCCGAGGCCGTACGGGCGGCCGGCATCGAGGTCAGCCCGTTACTGGTCCGCGAACCGCCGGGAGGCGGATTGCTGGCCGCGCCCCCGCACGTCGCAGCGGCACGGGCGCTGTGGGCAATCGCAGCAACGAACGGTCGCGTTGTGTGGCTACTGAGTCCTGAGGGTGACATGGAGTTCACCTCGGCGCTGGCTGACCTAGCCGCCCGCGGGGGTGGCGTGAGCATCGAGGTGGTCGTCGCTTCCTGGGATCCGCCAGGTGCCCGGTTGCTCGACGCGGTCGCGGTCATGGATCGACTCCGGGCGCCGGGCGGTTGCCCGTGGGATGCCGATCAGACGCACGCCTCGCTCGCGCCGTACCTGATCGAGGAGGCGCACGAAGCCGCCGACGCACTGGCAAAGGAGGACCTCGACGCGCTTCGCGAGGAGTTGGGCGACGTCCTGCTGCAGGTGCTCTTCCACTCCAGGTTGGCCGAGGAGATCGAGAACGACGACGAGCGCTGGGACATCGACGATGTCGCAGGGGATCTGGTCGAGAAGTTGGTCCGGCGGCATCCACACGTGTTCGCCGGCGTCGAGGTCTCCGGGGCAGCGGAGGTGCATGCCAACTGGGAGGAGCTCAAGAAAACCGAGAAGGTGGGCCGCTCCGTAGTCGATGGGGTGCCTCTCTCGGCCCCTTCACTGGCCCGCGCGAGCTCGCTCGTTGCCCGTGCTGTGCGGGCAGGATTGCCACCACCGGAGGCCGCAGCGTTGCCCGACTCGGCCCTTACCGTGCAAGGACTTGGCGCCCATCTGCTGTCTCTGGTCGCCGCGGCGACCGCAGCCGGGTTGGACTCTGAGGGAGCGCTGCGCGCGGCGATCCTGGACTACACAGAGCATGTGCGCGCGATCGAGAAAC
>JALZIX010000005.1 GCA_030860025.1 Actinomycetota bacterium | reverse complement strand
GTCGCCGCACAGCCCTGGTTCTGCAGGTTCCTGCACGAGGCATTCGACCGTCATGACCGGCGTGAGCACATCCTGGCCAGTCTGCTGCGCTGGCAGCTACATCCCGGGGACGGCACGCTGCAGGAGTTCTGGAGCGCGGCACCGGGCATGTCAAGTCGCTGTCACGGGTGGTCAGCAAGCCCGGCCTACGACTTGACGACCTACATCCTCGGCGTGCGCCCGGCCCAACCGGGGTACGGCATTGCGGTGGTCGACCCGTTTCTCGGGTCCCTGGGAAGGGCCTCGGGACGCGTCCCCACCCCGCTGGGTTGGTTGTCCGTCTCGGTGCAGGGGACAGACATCGAACTGCGGATTCCGGACGGTATGCGCGTACTCGCGGCGGGTCAGGAGTTCGGTCCAGGACACCATCACGCCGGCGCGCAGGGCTAGCATCCGAACATGCCTCAGGCACGCGCGGTGGTCCCCGAGGCGGCGAGAGTGCCGCGGTATCCGATCAATTCGGTCGATAACGCGCTCAAGCTCCTGCTCATGTTCCGGAACACCCAGGTCATTCGCGTCTCGGAGGCCAGCGCCGCCCTGGAGGTCGGTAGGTCGACAGCACACCGCCTACTCGCGATGCTCGAGTACCACGGTTTCATCCAGCAGGACGCCGATACCAAGGCATACCGATCCGGCCCGTCGCTGACGGCGATCGGCCTGGCGATCGTGCACGCCATGGACATCCGCGCGCAGGTCCGCCCTGGCCTGGAACAGCTCAGAGACGAACTCGACGAAACGGTGCACCTCATGGTGTTGCAGGGCGCCGACGTGCTCTTCCTGGACAGCGTCGAGAGTTCGCGTGCGCTCCGGACGAGTTCCCGGATCGGGCGCAGCTATCCCGCCCATACCACCTCCGGTGGCAAGGCGCTCCTGGCTGAACTCCCGCCCGAGCGCCTGGCGGAGCTCTATCCGGACAAGAGGCTGGCAGCCGGCACCCAACGGTCGCTCAAGACGATGGACGACCTCACCCGCGAACTGCGCCTCGTCCGCAAGCGCGGGTACGGCAGCAATCGCGGCGAGAGCGAACCCGACGTAGCGGCCGTGGCCGTGACCGTGAAGGGCTCCCTGAGCAGGCCGGCCGCCATTGCCGTCTCGGCACCTCTGTCCCGGCTCAGTGAGAAGCAGGAACCGGCCATAGCACAAGCCATTGCCGCGGTAATCGACAAGCTGTCCACTCACCTGTAGCCGACTAGGCAGCGTGTCTGCCACACCCATTACCGCTCCAGTGGGGAGCCTCGTCGCTGGTCACCGTTCGGCTCTTGCCAGCGACGGGTGTCCGACCGCTAGAATCGCGTTCTGCAGGACACAACACCTCCGGGCAAGGAGATCTGGGCATGGGGACCGCCACATCGCAGGGAGTTCACGCTCGAGTCGGCCTCACTCGACGGGATGCGTTGAAACTGATGGGACTGACCGGTGCCGCCGCGTCGTTCCCTGCAGTTCTGAGCGGCTGTGGGAGCCCGGAGGATGGCGGCGGAGGCGAGACCGGGGACATCGAATCCCTCACCTGGATCATCACCTCACTCGTGCATCTGGACATGGCCAAGGCCGGCGACCCGGGCTCGAAGGCAGCCCAGTCACTGGTAAACGACAGCCTGCTCACCCTCGACGCCGACCTGCAGATGGTCGGGTCCCTTGCCGAGTCGTGGGAGGAGATCGACCCGCAGACCTACGTCTACAAGCTGCGCAGCGGCGTGAAGTTCTCCGACGGCAGCCCCATGACAGCAGACGACGTCGTCTTCTCCTACCTCCGCCACCAGGATCCAGAGCTAGGCTCCACGTACAGCCCCGCATTCGTCGATGTCGTGTCCTGCGAAGCGACTGCAGACGACGAAGTCACCGTCAAACTCTCCCGCCCTGCCGCGTTCTGGCAATACGTTCCTTCATACGCCCCCATCGTCAGTCGCGCATTCGTCGAGGGCCTGGGTTCGGACTTCGGGACGCCGGGCAGCGACACGACGCTGGGCACCGGGCCCTACATCGTGACGAACTTCGCCGGCGACGAGAAGGTCGAGCTGACTCGCAACGAGGACTACTGGGGCACCAAGCCAGCGGTGAAGAACGTCTCCCTGGAGCTGATCACCAACTCCCAGACCGCCCAACTGGCGATGCGCTCCGGCGACGCGGACGGGATGTTCTTCATCTCGGTGACCGAGGCCGGGGACTGGGAGGAGATCGAGGGGTTGAACGTCACGTCGGCTCCCGGCCTGGCACCCGCCTACTGCGCCTGGGACATGAACGAGGAACCCTGGAGCGATATCCATGTCCGGAAGGCAATCTCCTTTGCCCTGGACCGCGTCGGACTCGTCGACGGGTTGCTGGCCGGCTACGCCCAGCCGGCGAATTCGCTGGTGCCGAAGGACCAATGGCAGGGGATGGGACTCCCTGAGGGTCGGGTCGACGAGATCTACGCCTCGTTGACGCAATACGACTTCGACCTCGACAAGGCCCGCGAGGAATTGGCATTGTCGGCCTTCCCCGACGGCTTCGCAGCGACGGTGAAGTACGGCGATGCAAAGCCCGAACTCGGACAAGCGGCACTGAACCTGAAAGAGACGCTTGCCGAGATCGGGATCGACCTGACCGTCGAGGAGGTGCCGCTTCAACAGGAGATCGCTGACGTCGTCGGGCACACGAACATCGGCTTCCGGATACTGAGCTTCACGCCCGAACTGCTCGATCCGGCCGACTATCCGAGCTACATGCTGTCAACTGAGTACGCACGCCCGAACAGCTTCAACATCTCCAACTACAGCAACCTGCGAGTCGACGAGTTGCTCCAGCAGCAGGGCGTCATCACCGACGTGGAAGAGCGCGCGGCGATGCTCGAGGAAGTAATGCAGATCATCTCTGATGAGCTTCCCTACCTGCCCGTGTGGTGGGAGGACATCGCCATGCCGCTGCGGGAGGAGTACGAGTTCGAGGGCTTGCATCCGTTGTTCTTCAAGAAGGGAATCTGGGTCGCCAGCGTGACCCGCGCGGCATAGCCAGTCGCCTCAAGGAGCTTGCGAAGGTAGGACTGCGTGGGGACATCGCAGCTCGCGCTGTTCCTGGCGCGGCGCCTGATCGGGCTCGTTGCCGTCCTGTTCGTCATCTCCTTCGGCATCTTCTCTCTGCAGTTCGCCGCGCCGGGCAGCGTGGAGCAGGTGCTGATCGGTACGACCCGCCCGGGCGATCCGGAGGTCATTGCCGCCATCCGTGAGCGATACCACCTCGACGAACCGTTCCTCGCCCAGTACGGACTGTGGTTGAAGGGGGCCTTCTCCCTGGATTTCGGCGTGTCCAGCCGAACGAGCGAGTCCGTACTCACCATGCTCGGCGAACGGGTGAGCCTGACCGCCTTCCTCGGTTGCTTCGCCTTCATCCTGGTGTTGAGCATCGGCATTCCACTCGGGATGCTGGCGGGGATCAAAAAGCGGACCCCACTCGACCGTGCAGCAGTCTCGCTGAGCGTTCTCGGCGTCAGCGCCCCGGCGTTTGTGACCGGTGTCTTCCTGCTGTACCTGTTTGCTGTTGTCTTCGGCTGGTTCCCGGCCTTCGGCCAGGGCGAGGGATTCCTCGATCAGCTCTGGCATCTGACCCTGCCGGCGATTGCGCTGGCGCTGACCGGGATCGCGCCGATCGTCAAGTTCACCAGAACGGGGATGATCCAGGCGCTCGACCAAGACTTCGTGGTCGCCGCCCGGGCGCGAGGACTGTCCCGCAGGCGGGTCTACCTCGGCTACGGCCTGCGCAATGCGCTCATTCCGGTGGTCACCGCCAGCGGGCTCATCCTCGGGGTCATGCTGACCGGCGCGGCCCTGGTCGAGGTGACCTTCGCACTCCCAGGACTCGGCTCGCTGCTGATCCAGTCGGTCAACGTGCAGGACGTGCAGGTGGTGCAGGGTCTGGCGATGCTCGCCGCGACCCTGGTTCTGTTGGTCAACCTGCTCACCGATGTCCTGTATCTGTTCATCGATCCGCGGATCCGATTCAGTCGAGCCGACGCATGAGCGAACTCGCGATCTCCCGGGTCGACACGAAGGTCAGGCGAGGACCGCGGCGAGGAACGAAGTTCCTGATCTGGCTGTGCTGGGCGGTGGTGTTCCTCGTTCTCGCATGCGCGATGCTCGGAGAGGTGATCGCCCCGCAATCCCCCTACGCCCAGGATCTGGTCAATGGAGTATCGCCGCCGAGCTCCGCGCACTGGCTCGGGACCGATGAACTCGGACGCGATGTGTTCTCCAGGGTCATCGTCGGAGCGCGCACCGCGGTCATCGGGCCGCTTCTCATCGCACTGGGCGGCACTCTGCTCGGGGTTCTGCTCGGCCTGATGGCCGGCTACGTCGGAGGCTGGGTCGACACGATCACGCTGCGCTGGGCCGATCTCATGTTCGCTCTCCCCGGCCACCTCGTGGCCATCGTCGTGGTCGGCGTTCTCGGCGGCGGCTATGCGATGGCGATCGTGGTGCTCATCGTGCTCAGTTCCCCGTACGACACCAGGTTGATGCGGGCCGCGACGCTCGAGCAACGGCCCCGTGCCTACGTGGAGGCAGCACGACTGCTGGGGCTCCCCGGTCGGCGCATCGCCGTGCAGCACATCTGGCCGAACCTGGTACCCCTCGTCATCGCCAGCGGTTTCCTGGGTTTCGCGTACGGTCTGCTCGCACTGTCGGCGCTGTCCTTCCTGGGACTGGGGGTCGGACCGGGCACGGCGGACTGGGGCCGGATGCTCGCCGAAAGCCTCGTCCTGCTGTTTCAGAATCCAGCCGGTGCGCTGGCCCCCGGAGCCATGATCGTCATCACGGCGGCGAGCGTGAACCTCATCGGGGACTGGCTCGAGGAATATCTCTCCGATCGGGGCCGGGCCCGGTGAGCGCGCCGTCCTACCGCGCCGAACGCGACCCGACCGGCAGCCCGCTCCTGCACGTGCGTAACCTGCGGATCACCAGTCGGCTCGGTGGGCGTACCCGGACCATCGTCGACGGGATCGATCTCGAGCTCGGGCCGGGGGAGAGCATCGCGATCGTCGGTGAATCCGGGAGCGGCAAATCGATGACCGCGCGAGCGCTGCTCGGTTTGCTGCCAGACGGGCTCGCGGCCACCGGACAGGTCGTCTACGACGACCGTGACCTGTTGGGGCTCGGCGAACGTGACCTGGAGCGGGTACGCGGATCGGGCATCGGTTTGGTCCTGCAGGACCCCTTCACGATGCTGAATCCGTTGATGCGATGCGGCCGGCACATCGAGGAGACGTTGCGCTTGCGGGACGGGCCTCGCGGCTCGCGCAACTCGCGGCGCGCCGAGGTGGTCAGACGGCTCGCCGAGGTGGGGATCACCGACCCCGAGGTCGCTGATCAGTTCCCTTTCCAGCTGTCCGGCGGCATGCGCCAGCGCGTGGGGATCGCGGCCACGCTGGCCCGCGACCCGCGGATCCTCGTTGCCGACGAGCCCACGACGGCGCTGGACGTCACGACGCAGCGCGAGATTCTCGCGCTGCTCAAGCGGCTGCAGCGCAGTCGGCAACTCGGGCTGGTCCTCATCACCCATGATCTGCGCGCGGCCTTCGCGATGTGCGATCGGGTCTACGTCCTCTACGCGGGGTCGCTGCTGGAAGTGGGACCGGCGGCGGGCCTGGAGCGAGAGCCGCTGCATCCGTACACGCTGGGCCTGCTGCTTTCCGAGCCACCGATGGAGCGCCGGGTCTCCGCGCTGGTGGCGATCGAAGGGTCGGTTCCGGCTCCCGACGAGGTGGCGACCTGTTGTGCCTTCGCTCCCCGATGTGCATTTCGGCGCGACAAGTGCACCGCCGGGAAACCACCGCTTCGCCCGGTCGGGCCGGATTGGTTCTCCAACTGCGTACGTCTGGAGGAGATCCGCGAGGACATGGTCGCCCTACGGCGGGCGGCAGTGCGGCCTCAGTTGCCGCAGCATCCTGCCGAGAGCAGCCAACCGTTCCTGCGCCTCACCGAGCTGAGCAAGGAGTTCCGCGCTGATTCCGGACGACGGAAGGTGCGGGCCCTGCGCAAGGTCAGCCTCCAGGTCTCCGCGGGCGAAAGCGTGGGCCTGGTAGGGGAATCCGGATCTGGAAAGACGACGCTCGGTCGGTGCATCGTGGGGCTCGAGACGCCGACTGAGGGAAAGATCGAGATCGGTGGGCTGCCCGCTGCCGACTACCGCTCGCTCAGCGGCAGCGACAGGGTGCGACTGCGCCGAACCGTCCAGTTGATCTTCCAGGACCCGTACTCGTCGCTGAACCCGGCCCGCACGGTCGGCTTCACCCTGAAGCAGGCGCTTCGCGCGGGGGCGGCCGGCGGGCGCAGGGACGGCAGTACGGGTGAACTCCTCGAGCGGGTCGGCCTGCCGGCAAGCTATGCCCGCCGGAAGCCGATAGCGCTCTCCGGTGGGGAGCGGCAGCGAGTGGCAATCGCTCGTGCCTTGGCGGTCCGGCCGCGCCTGATCATCTGCGATGAGCCGGTCTCAGCTCTCGATGTGTCCGTCCAGGCGCAGATCCTCAACCTGTTCAAGGTTCTTCGCGAAGAGTCGGACATCTCCTTCCTCTTCATCACGCACGATCTTGCCGTCGTTCGTCAGATCACCGACCGGGTGTACGTGCTCTATCGCGGTGAAGTCGTCGAATCGGGGTTCGTGGACGAAGTCCTGGACAACCCGCAGCATGCCTATACCGCGCGCCTGGTCGCCTCCATCCCGCAGTCGGACCCGGAGTGGCTGCTGCGCGCCGAGCAACCGTCAGTTGTTGCACAGGTGGGGGTCGCGGCCGACGACGCCTGGGGTGACTCGGAATAGTGCTCCGGCATGGGGTTGCTCGACCAACTGCTCCGGGGAGAGATCCTCTGCCGCGCTCGTGATGTAGAGATCGCGCAACTCGGGGCCACCGAACGCGCAACTGGTCACCTGTCTCGCGGGCACCCGGATCTCGTCTAGGAAGGTGCCATCGGTCGAGTAATGGCGTACGGCCGCCCCGTCCCAGATCGCGACCCACAGTCCGCCGGCCGAGTCCACGGTCATCCCGTCGGGCAGGCCGTCCTCGGGTGCGATCTCGATCAGCGTTCTTGGCTCGCTGATCTCACCGCTGTCCCGGTCGTACGAATACGAGGTCACCCGACCCGGCCCGCTGTCGATGAAGTACATCGTGTGACCGTCGGGACTCCAGTCCATCCCGTTGGAGATGGTCAGCCCGGTCAGAACGGTGTCGACCTGCTGGTCCGTGACGAGTCGATAGAGGGCGCCGGCGCCGGGGGCCATGTCCAACGCCATTGTTCCCGCCCAGAATCGTCCGGCCGGATCGACCTTCCCGTCGTTCATCCGGTTCTCCGGGCGATCGATCTCCACTGCGGCCAGCAGCCGCAGCCGCCCTTCTTCGAGAGCGGCGAACCCGTCACGGACCGCCAGCAGCAGGCCGCCGCTCCGTCGGAGGACGACCGCGCCCACCGGTTGGTCCACTGTGATGACGTCATCTGTCCCGGTCGCCGGATCGAAGGCATGGACGGCACCGCGTGGGATGTCCACCCACCACAGCCGTTGGCCTTCGACGTCCCAGGTGGGACCTTCCCCCACCTCGGCGTGCGCATCGAGAACGACCTCTGCAACCAGGGACAGCTCCGGCTCTGCCATCGGTGGATGCGCTCCTTGTCGGCCGCTGGACCCTGACGACATACTGTCCTTGCTCCAGAATCCTATTCTGGCATAGTGCCCAGCCCAGGAGGCGCGCATGCAGGGGGCGGCCGAGGCCGGCTGGACCGACGAGGAATTGCTGGCGCTTTCCGCGCGGGTGAGCAACGCCGGCCGGTGGGGACCAGACGACGAACTGGGCACCCTGAACTACCTCTCTGCGGCCAAGACCCGGGATGCGGCTCGGTTGGCGCAGAACGGAATCGTCCTGTCGCTGGCCTGGCCGATCTCGGCACACTCCCTGCCCAGTCGGCCTGCTGAGGTCGACCATCGGATGTATCCGGGCGACGTCAGTGCCGATGACTACCTTGGGCTCCCGATGCACCAGCAAGGCCTCACCCATCTCGACTGCGTGAGCCACGTTGCAGCACCGGACGGAACCGTCTACAACGGACGCAGCCTGAACGACCTCAAGACAGCCGAAGGGCTCACGCACGGCTCGGTCTATGCCCAGCGAGGCGGAATAGTGACCAGAGGCGTGCTGCTGGATGTGCCGGTCGCCCTAGGTCTGGACTGGCTCGAGCCCGGGCAGGCGGTGACCGCCCACGATCTGGATTCCGCGGAGCGACACGGGAATGTCGTCGTCGGTACGGGCGACGTCGCAGTCGTCCGCGGGGGTGTGGCGGCGCGGGAGGCGGCTCTGGAGCCCAACATCTACGCGCCCGGCCCCGGGCCCGACGCGATCGAATGGCTCTTCGATCGTGAGGTCGCGGTCTATACCGGGGACATGCCCGATCGGGTGACTCCATTGGCCGCCCGGATGCTCGGCCTCGTTAGTCAGGACGCCGAGAACTCGCCCTACGATGTCGGCGACGCACCGCCAACCCGCTTTCCGCTTCCCCTGCACCAGATCGGAATCGCCGCCATGGGGCTGGTGTTGTTGGACTTCTGCCGGGTCGAGGAGCTTGCTGTCGCATGCCGAGAAGTGCAGCGGTATGAGTTCCTGTTCGTGGCGGCTCCGTTACCAGTGCAGGGCGGCACCGGCTCACCGG
>JALZIX010000433.1 GCA_030860025.1 Actinomycetota bacterium | reverse complement strand
GGCTGACCATGCCGACGAGGTCATGACCGTCGATCACCGGCAGCCGACGTACCTTGTGCTGCGACATCGTCCGGAGGGCTTCCTCGACCGAGTCGTCCGCTCCGATGGTCACCGGCTTGCCCTGGGCGAGTTCGGATGCCCGCATTGATGTCGGGTCGCCACCCTCGGCGATGCACCGTACGACGATGTCGCGGTCGCTCACCATGCCCTTCAGCCGGTTGTCCTCGCCGCAGATCGGCAGGGCGCCGACGTCGAGGTCACGCATCTTGCGGGCGGCATCCGCGAGCGTCTCGTTCTCGCCGATGCATTCGGCTCCGCCGGACATGATCTCTCGTGCTGTGGTCATCTGATCTCCTCCCTGTGCGTTCGTGGTCCTTCTTGCCCCATACCCGTCGCCTTACGTGTGAAACCCTCTCGTCTCCCCGCTGCGAACCCGTGATCTTGACGAAAGTGTTGGTTCGTTGGCCATTTCCGCCGGCTGAACCGACATTTACGTCAAGATCACGCGAGTCGGGCAGGCGGGGAGCGGATAGCCTGCCGCGGGTGACCGAGAACTTCGCCGACCAGACCGCCGTCGTGCAGATCGCCGACGGTGAGTACGCGGCCGAGATCGCCCAGGGCTGGGACATCGCCGGTGTTCCCAACGGCGGTTACGTCCTGGCGATCGCCGCCCGGGCGATGGCCGAATCGGTCGGGCGGCCGCCCCTGTCGATCACTGCGCATTATCTCTCGCCTACCCAGCCCGGGCCGTGCTCGGTGCAGGTGGAGCCGGTTCGGGTCGGCAGGCGCCTGGCGGTCGTGACCGCGGGGTTGCAGCAGAACGGCCGGGAGGCGTTCCGCGTACTCGGCACGTTCGGTGAGTCCTCCGGCGTCGACCCACTGCTGGTCGACGGACAACCTCCGGAGCTACCGCCGTACGAGGACTGCATCGACGTGCCGTCGACAGCTGCTCCGTGGCCGGCGATATATGACCGGCTCGCGGTGCGCTGGCGGCCGGGTGACGACGGATTCGGCCGCGGTGAGCCGACCGGCCGGGCCGAGATCGCCGGCTGGTTCGCCTTCACCGACGCGGCTGGTAGCGAACCGTACGGGACCGGCGGTTCCGACAAGAGTCCGAGCCCTGGGCGCGTGGACGCCATCGGACTGCTGCTGGTGGCCGATGCCTTCGCCCCACCGGTGTTCAACATCGGCCTGGGACCGGGCTGGGTGCCGACCCTGGAACTGACCGTGCACATCCGAGCCGTCCCGGCGCCGGGTCCGCTGCGGTGCGTCTTCCGTACCCGCTACGTGCAGGGCGGCCTGCTGTCCGAGGATGGCGAGATGTGGGACGAGGCAGGCGTTCTGGTTGCCCAGTCCCGACAGCTCGCCCTCGTCCCGAGGACCTGAGACATGACTGTCCAGGACCTCGTTTCCAACGCGATCGACGAGCTCTATTCGATCGACCCCGACGAGTTCCTGCCCCGGCGTACGGTGCTGGCAGCCGCTGCTCGCAAGACCGACAAAGAAGCCGGCAAGCAGATCGCCGCGCTGCGCAAGCCGACCCGCTCGGCCTACGTGCTCAACCAGCTCGTCAGGTCCGATCCCGAGGTCGCGGCTCGGCTGGCTGATCTCGGCGGCCAACTGCTCGCTGCCCAGGACGCCCTGGACGGCTCGAAGATGCGCGAACTGTCGACTCTGCGCCGGGGCCTGGTCGAAGAACTTGCCGACCAGGCCTTCTCGCTGACCGGTCAGCGCACACCGCCGCCGGCCGTCCGTGACGAAGTCGTCTCGACGCTCAATGCCGCCGTGGCCGACGAGCGCGTGGTCGAACAGCTGCGTACCGGGACACTGCTGCGTTCGGCGCGGTGGGACGGCTTCGGGTTCGCCTCACCGCCCGAGCTCAGCGTCGTACGGCCGACGGCCCCCCGGCAGCGGGCGGCCGCACCCGCCGCAAAGGCCGCACAATCCGCGCCAGCCGCACCCGCCGCACCGGGGAAGCGTCCTGGGCGGGCCGGCGCCGGCACGACTACAGCGCAGAAGCCGACCAAGGGAGCCCGGGCGAAGGCAACCCAGGCGGCCAAGCGTGCCGCCGAGGCGGCCGCCCGAGCCGAGGCCAAGGCAGCCGCCAAGGCCGAAGAACAGCGGCGACGTACCGCGCAGGCGCAGGCGCAGCAGGCGGTTCGAGAGGCCGATGCCGCATTGGAAAAGGCGACCAGGGCCGAGGGGGAGCAGCAGACCCGGGTACGTCATCTGCACGAGCAGCTCACCGATTCAAGGCGCCGCCTCGACGAGATCCGGATCGACGTCCGGCGGGCGGAGAACCGTCTGCGCAAGGCACAACAGGCACTCG
>JALZIX010000426.1 GCA_030860025.1 Actinomycetota bacterium | reverse complement strand
GAGACCACGCTCGGCCGGGTGATCTTCAACGAGGCGCTGCCGGTGGACTACCGCTTCATCAACTTCGAGATCCCGAAGAAGGCGCTCGGGGCGATCGTCAACGACCTGGCCGAGCGCTACCCCAAGGTCCAGGTGGCGGCCACGCTCGACGCGCTCAAGGCAGCGGGTTTCGCCTGGGCCACCCGCTCCGGGGTGACCATCTCGATCACCGATGTCGTGACACCGGGCAACAAGCAGACGATCCTCGATCGGTACGAGAAGGAAGCCGACAAGATCGAGAAGCAGTACCAGCGCGGTGTGATCACCAACGACGAGCGTCGCCAGGAACTGATCGAGATCTGGACGCGGGCAACCGCCGAGGTCGGCAAGGAGATGGAGGCGAACTTCCCGCAGACCAACTCCGTCTTCAAGATGATCGACTCCGGCGCGCGCGGAAACATGATGCAGGTCCGCCAGATCGCCGGTATGCGTGGTCTGGTCGCCAACCCGCAGGGTGAGATCATTCCGCGTCCGATCAAGGCGAACTACCGCGAGGGCCTGTCGGTGCTCGAGTTCTTCATCGCCACTCACGGTGCGCGAAAGGGTTTGGCCGACACCGCATTGCGGACGGCGGACTCGGGCTACCTGACTCGACGGCTGGTCGACGTCAGCCAGGACGTCATCATCCGCGAGGAGGACTGCGGCACCGATCGAGGCATTCTCATGCCGATCGCTGCCGAGGTCGACGGGGCCCTGGTCAAGGACCCGCACGTCGAGACCAGCGTGTACGCGCGGATCTTGGCCTCCGATGTCAGCGACGCCTCGGGCACTGTCCGCGGCAAGGCTGGGGCAGACCTGGGCGACCTGCTCATCGACGAACTGCTGTTGGCCGGCATCACCGAGGTGCGTGTTCGGTGTGTGATGACCTGCGAGTCGGCCATCGGCACGTGCTCTGCCTGCTATGGCCGGTCACTGGCCAGCGGAAAGTTGGTCGATGTCGGCGAGGCGGTCGGCATCATCGCCGCTCAGTCGATCGGTGAGCCCGGTACCCAGCTGACCATGCGGACCTTCCACACCGGCGGTGTCGCCGGTGAGGACATCACCCACGGTCTACCGCGGGTCCAGGAGCTGTTCGAGGCGCGGATCCCGAAGGGGAACGCTCCGATCAGCGAGGTCGAAGGCACCGTCCGGATCGAGGACACCGACAAGGGCCGCGACATCATCGTGGCGCCCGATGACGGATCCGAAGAGGTCGCCTACCAGGTGACCCGACGCTCGCGGCTGCTGGTGAGCGATGGCGATCACGTCACGATCGGTCAGCAGTTGCAGGTCGGCTCGGTCAACCCGCACGAGGTCCTGCGCATCATGGGTCCCCGTGAGGTGCAGCGGCACTTGGTCCGTGAGGTCCAGGAGGTCTACCGCAGCCAGGGTGTGTCGATCCACGACAAGCACATCGAGGTCATCATCCGGCAGATGCTCAAGCGGGTGACCGTCATCGACTCCGGTGCCACCGAGTTCCTGCCGGGTGCCCTGGTCGAGCGGGCGGTCTTCGAGGCCGAGAACCGCCGGGTCGTGGCTGAGGGCGCGGAGCCTGCCTCCGGACGTCCGGTGCTGATGGGGATCACCAAGGCGTCCTTGGCCACGGATTCATGGCTCTCGGCGGCGTCTTTCCAGGAGACGACCCGGGTCCTCACCGACGCGGCCATCCACGCCCGCAGCGACAAGCTGATCGGGCTGAAGGAGAACGTGATCATCGGCAAGTTGATCCCGGCCGGTACCGGTATCAACCGCTACCGCAACATCACGGTCGAGCCCACCGAGGAAGCCAGGGCGGCGGTCTACACCATGCCGGCCTACGAGGACGGTTCCTACTTCGCACCGGATACCTTCGGGTCCGGTTCGGGCGAGGCAGTTCGGCTCGAGGAGTTCGACTACGGGCGGGACAACTACCGCTAGCCGCTCGACAGCAACGTGGGAGGTTCCCTCAGACAACGTCTGAGGGAACCTTTCACGGTGAGGGCGATTCAACTGTCGGTCGGGTGTCGTGCTCTCCATGAAAGTTCGTGCCATCGCGCTTGCCTCGGCGTCCTTCCTGCTCGGTGCCCCTGGTGGTGGTCGCGCTGCCGGCCAGCGGCGTCGGCGATCCAAGCGCTGTGCACTTCACGGCAGTCGGCGACTACGGCTCGCAGGCCGAGACCGACACGGTCCTCGATCTCATCGACGCAACCGATCCGGACCTCAACCTTGCGCTTGGCGATCTCTCCTACGGAACGACCGGCGCCGAGCAGGCTTGGTGTGACCGCGTCACCTCGCGGGTCGGCGTGGGTTTTCCGTTCGAATTGCTCGCGGGAAACCACGAGAGCAATGGGCGGAACGGCAACATCAACGACTTCTCAGCCTGCCTGCCGAACCAACTGCCCGGACTGGTGGGCACCTACGGTCGGCAGGTTTATGTCGATGTCCCGCAGGCCGCCCCGCTGGTGCGCTTCGTGATGATCTCGCCGGCCCTGAGCTTTCCGGACGGCACCTGGTCCTACGAACCAGGCACGCCTCGATACAACTGGACGGTCGCGGCCATCGACGGTGCCCGGGCCGCCGGGGTCCCATGGGTGGTCGTGGCGATGCACAAGCCCTGCCTGTCCCTTGGTCAGTACACCTGCGAGATCGGCGCCGGCTTGACCAACATGCTTGTCTCCAAGAAGGTCGACTTGGTGCTGCACGGACACGAACACCTGTATCAGCGCACCCACCAGCTCGGCCACGGGCCCGGATGCACCGGCCTCACTCCCGGCACTGTCGTGCCCGCGTGCATCAGAGACTCCGATGCCAGCATGAGCCAGAACGGCACCGTCTTCGCCACGGTCGGTACCGGCGGCATTCCGCTGCGGGATGTGAACGCCTCTGACACGGAGCGGGGCTACTTCGCCGCCTACTCGGGGCTCAACGCGTCCCCGGCCAATGGCGTGCTCGACGTGCGAGCCACGGCTGACAC
>JALZIX010000414.1 GCA_030860025.1 Actinomycetota bacterium | reverse complement strand
TTCGTCGGTAGGTCACCGTAGCGTCGCCGCCATGGTCGCCTCGTCAGCCCGTGCCGCACGCCCTACGTACAAGTGCGTCGAATGTGGTTACCTCCCGCCGCGCTGGCTGGGCCGCTGCCCTGAGTGCCAGAGCTGGGGGTCCGTCGAGCAGGCCGGGGCTGCTACACACGTAAGAGCCTCCGCCGTCGCGGGCCCGGTGACGACGGCCGCCACCCCGGTGACCGCCCTGTCGGTCCTGCCCGCCGCCGCCCTGCCGACCGGTGTCGGCGAGCTGGACCGAGTCCTGGGTGGGGGCCTCGTTCCCGGCGTGGTGGTTCTGCTCGCCGGCGAGCCAGGCGTCGGCAAGTCCACCCTGCTCTTGGAGGTCGCCAAGCAGTGGACCACCGACGGCAAGGGTCGCGCGCTGGTGGTGTCCGGTGAGGAGTCCGTCGGCCAGATCCGGCTGCGGGCCGAGCGCATCGGTGCCCGGCATGAGCAGCTGTTCCTCGCCGCGGAGAACGAACTGTCCGCCGCCCTCGGCCACGTCGAGGCGGTCGAGCCCACCCTGCTGATCATCGATTCCGTGCAGACCATCCGGTGCGGAGCCGCCGACGGCACCGACGGCGGAGTCAGTCAGGTCCGTACGGTGGCCGCGGCGCTTTCCGTCGTAGCCAAACGACGCAACCTGCCGACCATCCTGGTCGGCCACGTGACCAAGGACGGCAGTGTCGCGGGTCCCCGCACGTTGGAGCACCTCGTCGACGTGGTGCTCAGTTTCGAGGGCGAGCGGCACTCCGCACTCCGGCTCCTGCGCGCCACCAAGAATCGATTCGGCAATGCCGAGGAGGTGGGGTGCTTCGCCCTGGAGGAGACCGGAATCATCGGCGTACCCGATCCCTCCGCGATGTTCGTCTCCAGCCACCGTGCCCCCGTTGCGGGCACCTGCCTGACCGTTGCCATGGAGGGCACCCGGCCGCTGGTCGCGGAGGTCCAGGCTCTGGTCAACGAGACCACTGGCCCGGCCCGCCGAACCGTGAGCGGGTTGGACAGCTCCCGCGTCGCGTTGGTCCAGGCCGTCGTCGAAAGCCATGCCGGATTACGGCTGTCCAACCGGGACCTGTTCGCGGCGACTGTCGGCGGAGTACGCATCACCGAGCCGGCAGCCGATCTCGCCATCGCGTTGGCGATCGCCTCCGCGAGCTTGGACAGGGCCCTGCCGGGGCGGGTCATCGCCATCGGGGAGGTCGGCCTGTCCGGTGAACTCCGGCGGGTACGCGGGCTGCCCCGCCGCATCGCCGAAGCCACCCGATTGGGCTATCACACGATCGTCGTGCCGCCGGACGGTTCCGGGCCGGTCCGCGGCGGCGCATCCCGAGGGGTTGCTCCTGCTGCCGACGGGGTGCACGTACGCGAAGCAGAGTCGCTCGGTGCCGTGCTGTCCGCACTTTTGAGCTGAGCTGAGCCGCGATGGCGGCGAGCACCCCTGCGGCAACCTATGCTGATCTGAGCGTGGATGACTCTGCGCGACGAAACTGTCCAAATCCGTGAACGCACCGGGACCGAGGAGGAGTCGTGCCACAGGCGGGCGAGCTCGATCCCGACGTTGCGATGCGCAGCACTCTTGCCCTGATCGCACCCGGTACGGCGCTGCGAGAGGGCATGGAGCGGATCCTGGCCGGTAACACCGGTGCGCTCATCGTGCTTGGCTACGACCGGATCGTGGAGACTCTGTGCACCGGCGGGTTCCCGATGGACGTCCCCTTCGCCGCCACCCGGATGCGTGAACTGGCCAAGATGGACGGCGCGGTCATCCTGTCGACCGATCTGAGCCGGATCGTACGAGCCGGGGTCCACCTGATGCCCGATCCCTCGATCCCTACCGAGGAATCGGGCACGCGGCACCGCACGGCTGAGCGAGTGGCCATCCAGACCGGCCTGCCGGTGATCTCGGTCAGTCAGTCGATGCGGATCATCAGCGTGTACGTCGCCGGTCGCCGGCACACCCTCGAACACCCGACCACGGTGCTGTCCCGGGCCAACCAGGCGCTGGCGACCCTGGAGCGCTACAAGCTGCGCCTCGACGAGGTCGCCGGCACCTTGCTGACGCTCGAAATCGAAGACCTGGTGACCGTTCGCGACGCCATGAGCGTGAGTCAGCGCCTGGAGATGGTCCGCCGGATCGCCGACGAGATCCAGGGCTACGTCATGCAGCTGGGCACCGACGGCCGGCTGCTCTCGCTGCAACTCGACGAACTCCTCGGCGGCATCGAGGACGACCGCGAACTACTGGCCCGGGACTATCTCCCGAGCGGCCGTAAGGCCCGCAAGGCCGCCGAGGTGCTCAACGAGTTACAGGAACTGTCCTCGACCGACCTGCTCGATCTGACGGAGATGGCGCGCGCCTTCGGCTTCGGCCTGGCACCGGAGAGTCTGGACAACGCAATCAGCCCGCGCGGCTACCGGCTGCTGAACAAGGTGCCGCGGCTGCCCCCGGCCATCACCAACCGGTTGGTCGATCACTTCGGCGCGCTGCAGAAACTGCTGGCCGCCACCATCGAAGATCTGCAGGCCGTGGACGGTGTCGGCGAGGCCCGCGCCCGCAGCATCCGCGAGGGCCTGTCCCGGCTGGCCGAGAACAGCATCCTGGACCGCTACGTCTGACTCGCCGTTCTGCGCAGGTGGGATCAGGTGAGGACGATGCCTGCGTCTGGACTCACGAGGTTCCCGAGGAAGCCGCGCAGAATGTAGCTTCCCGGGCCGAGAACCAGACGCGGCACAGTGCACGTGGGTTCGCTGGTCTTGCCCGACCAGATGATGCTGAAAGCCACCACCTGCCCCGGCTGCAGCAATAGCGGGGTTGGGACGGACGAGTTGGGGTAGCAGTCGTTGCTTCCCCAGAGCCGGGTTCCGTCCCCGGCGTACAACCCCCAGGTCTGCAACGCGGGGTCGAGATCGCGAATGCAGGCGACCGGGGAGATGTTCGTGACGTTGAGGGCCATCCTCGGCTTGCTGCCCGCGACGTATTGGCCAAACTCCGCACCGACCGCCAGCCCGATTGCTGCATCCGGACACGGACCAGGCTCGGCTGCAGCCGGCTCGGCTGGTGCAGCGCCCTCTGTCGGCACACCAGCGGCCAATGGATCGCCAGCATCGGCGGTGTCGATCGGAACCAAACTCGGCACGACCTGCTCGAGTCCGGTCAACGCTGAATCGCCGGGGGGGTCATCGGCCGCTGATTCGGTCACGTCCGCTGCCGCGGTGTCGCCGGATCCGCCCGAATCGCCGGATGCGCCGCCGGTGAAGAACCATCCGGCCGAAGCTGCCACCGCCAACACGATCCCTGCCAGCAGCAAGCGCCGCCGCCAGTAGACCTGCGGAGGCAGCCGACCGACCGGATGGATCATTCTTCCGACGGTAGTGGCGCTGAGCCTGAGCCTGCGGCTCCCACGCCGGGCCCCTCAACACAGCCAGGTGCCGGTTCGCTACCCAAGCGGCCGGTTTGACTGCCGCAAAGCGGCGGCTCGCTACCCAACCGGCCCTGGAGGTACGGCCTGGCCGCCGCGTGCGAGAGGGTGGTCGTCGATGACATCAAGTCCACGCGGGTCGCCGACTAACGGTGAGTCGAGCAGCGCGACGCTGTCGCACGAGGCCGTACTGACCTGGTACGCCAGCGCGGCGCGCGATCTGCCGTGGCGAGCCGGCGACGCCTCGCCCTGGGCGGTCATGGTCAGCGAGGTGATGCTGCAACAGACCCCGGTGTCGCGTGTTCTGCCGGTGTGGACGATGTGGATGGCCCGCTGGCCTACTGCGTCCTCGCTCGCGAACGAGCCACCCGCAGAAGCCGTACGCGCCTGGGGCAAGCTCGGCTATCCGCGGCGGGCACTTCGGCTGCACGCCGCCGCCCGGCGCATCTACACGGAGTTCAACGGCGCGGTGCCCTCCTCGATCGAGGATCTTCAATCGCTGCCGGGGATCGGCGCTTACACCGCACGGGCCATCGCCGCCTTTGCTTTCGACGTGCGTACACCCGTGGTGGACACCAACGTTGCCCGCGTCCTGGCCCGCGCCGTCTTGGGTCGGGCGCATGCAGGGCCGACCGTGACGACGGCCCACCGCTCCAGCGTGGAAGGTCTGTTGCCCTCCGATCCCGCTCATGCAGCCAAATTCTCGATCGCGATGATGGAGTTGGGCGCCCTGGTCTGTACCGCCAGGTCCCCGCGATGTGACGTCTGCCCCGTACGACATGACTGCGCCTGGCGGCTGGCTGGCAGCCCTGCCTACACGGGGCCATCGAGACGGTCGCAACGGTTCGAGGGCACCGATCGGCAGGTTCGGGGCCTGCTCCTCGACGTTCTGCGCGGCACGACGGAGCCCGTGGACATTGGGACCCTGGAACCCGTCTGGCCGGACCCCGGACAACGCGCTCGAGCGCTGGACTCGCTCCTGGCGGATGGCTTGGTCGGGCGACTCGAGGACGGCCTCTTCGTGCTGGCGGGCGAGGATGGGCCAAGTTGACCATCGGCAAATTGGGGGTTTTCCGCGAAACAATGCCCAGTTTGCCGATGATCAACTTGGCTTATGGCTTGTGAACGCCGGGGAGCACTTCGGCCGCGACGGCTTCCAGGACGGATTCCGAGCCCGCATACGCGCCGTCGGGGCGCGGCCAATGAGTGACGACGTCGGTGAACCCCAGCTCGGCCGCCCGGCCGAGGGAATCTCGGAAGCACTCGACCGACGTCATCGAATAGACAGGTCCGGCATCAAGCTGCAAATAACGGTCCACAGTGGACGGATGCCGTCCCTCCCCCGCCAGGACCTCGGTGAACCGCTCGCAGACCGCGGCCAAGGCGACCCACCAGGCCGTATCCTCGTCCCGGTTCGGATCCCCCGTGGTCGCCCAGCCCTGCCCGTACCGGGCAACCAAGCGCATCGATCGCGGACCGTTGGCCGCCACCACGAACGGGATCCGCGGGACCTGCACACACCCAGGGGCGGTTCGCGCCTCGATCGCCGAGAAATACGAGCCGCGCCAAGTCGTCCGCTCATGGGTGAGCAGGGCATCCATCAGCCCAACGAACTCGGCGAAGCGCTCCGTCCGCTCTCGCAGCGACAGCTCCGGTGCTCCCAGGACGGCGGCGTCGTACCCCACGCCACCCGATCCCAAGCCCAGCAGGAATCGACCTTCCGACAGGTCGTCCAGAGCCGTCAACTCGCGAGCAAAGGGCACCGGATGCCTGAAGTTCGGCGAGGCGACGAACGTGCCTAGGCGGATCCGCGAGGTGACGATCGCGGCCGCGCTCAGCGTCGGGACCGCCGAGTACCACGGCGAGTCGACCAGGGTCCGCCAGCCGAGGTGGTCATAGGTCCAGGCATGGTCGAACCCGTAGGACTCGGCTGCCCGCCATCGACGTAACAACTCGGGGCGCCGGAACTCGGGCAGGATGACAATCCCGACTCGCACGCCGCGACGTTAATCCGCGCCGGTCAGCGATCATGGTGGTGGGGGCGGTCGGTAAGCAGCGAGGGGGTGGGGAGCATGAGTATGGACCCACCCACCGATGAGCTCACCCGCCAGATCGACGCCGCGATCGCAGAGGTCTACCGGAGCGGAAGTCGGCGGGCGATGTACACATTGGGTTCATTCGGCACGGCCGCGGTGGACCGCGTACTCGAGCTCTACCGTGGCTCCACCACCGGCCCGCGCGAACATGCCCGGCTGCTCAACGGCCTCGGCAACGAGGCAGACGACGCACAGGCTGCTGCCCGCCGCGCCGTGGCCCGGGCCTGTCCGCATCGGTACGTGGACCATCTCCGCGGCAGGCTGGAAGCCGGTGACATCACCGTGGTGGCCGACGTCCATGACCCGCGGATCACCGGTCTGCTGATCACCCGGCTGGAGGACTCGGACGCCGCGGTACGCCATCGAGCGGCGCTCGCACTCCTCGGCCGGATCGAGGGCAAGGGCAACGATGATCGGCACGCTCGCGAGCTGGCCGAGAAGGCGGTGCTCGACCGGCTCAACGACGATGCACTTGCCGTACGGGCAGTAGCCGCCTATGTCGTTGCGCGCCGGAATCGAGCCGACGGCATCGTCGCGTATCAGCAGATCCTGCGGCCGACCGAACCGGAGACGCTGCTGTTCGTCGATGTTCAGCAGCGGATCGCGGCGCTCCGGCGCGGCGAGCCGGTACCGCCGCCGGTCTGAGCCCCTCCCGGGCACTTTTTACGTGAAATGTCCCCTCAGGCGGTCGGCTGACCGGACTTATTACGTGAAATGTCCCCTCATGAGGCCGAGCGACGAAGACCCGGTCCTTTGCGGACCGGGCCTTCGTTCGTCGAGCGGGAGTGCGATGTCCGGACTAGCCAGTGGCTGCGGTACCACCTTCGCCGGCGGACAGGCTGACCGGCGGAGCATCCGGCACTGCGATCGGCTTGGCCTCACCGCGGAACGTGAACTTCGTCTGGGTCTCGTCCTCGGGGTCTTCCCCGGGTTCGGTGTCGACCACGATGATCTGGCCGGGCGAGATCTCCCCGTACAGGATCTTCTCCGACAGCGCGTCCTCGATCTCGCGCTGGATCGTGCGACGCAGCGGCCGGGCACCGAGCACCAGGTCGAAGCCGCGCTTGGCCAGCAACTGCTTCGCGCTGTCAGTGACCTCGAGGACCATGTCCTTGTTGGCCAGCTGGATGTCCACCCGGGCCAGCATGAGGTCGACGATCCGCACGATCTCGTCCTCCTTGAGCTGGTGGAAGACGACGATGTCGTCGATCCGGTTGAGGAACTCCGGCCGGAAGTGCTGCTTGAGCTCGTCGTTGACCTTGAGCTTCATCCGGTCGTAGTTGGACGCGCTGTCGTGACCGGTCTGGAAGCCCAGACCCACGGCCTTGGAGATGTCGCGGGTACCGAGGTTCGTGGTCATGATCAGCACAGTGTTCTTGAAGTCCACGATCCGACCCTGACCGTCGGTCAACCGACCGTCCTCCAACACCTGCAGAAGCGTGTTGAACACGTCCTGGTGGGCCTTCTCGATCTCGTCGAAGAGCACCACGGAGAAGGGCTTACGGCGCACCTTCTCGGTGAGCTGGCCGCCCTCGTCGTACCCGACATAGCCGGGGGGAGCGCCGACCAAGCGCGACACGGTGAACCGGTCGTGGAACTCACCCATGTCGATCTGGATGAGCGAGTCCTGGTCGCCGAAGAGGAATTCGGCCAGCGCCTTCGCGAGCTCGGTCTTACCGACACCGGACGGGCCGGCGAAGATGAACGAGCCACCGGGACGGCGCGGGTCCTTCAGACCGGCGCGGGTACGGCGGATGGCCTGGCTGACCGCCTTGATTGCCTCTTCCTGGCCGATGATCCGCTTGTGCAGCTCTTCTTCCATCCGCAGGAGGCGGGTGGTCTCCTCCTCGGTGAGCTTGAAGACCGGGATGCCGGTCCAGTTGGCCAGCACTTCTGCGATCTGCTCGTCGTCGACCTCGGCGACGACGTCCATGTCGCCGGCCTTCCACTGCTTCTCGCGCTCGGCCTTCTCGCCCAGCAGGGTCTTCTCGTTGTCCCGCAGCGAGGCGGCCTTCTCGAAGTCCTGTGCGTCGATCGCCGATTCCTTCTCACGACGCACGTTGGCGATCCGCTCGTCGAACTCACGAAGATCCGGCGGGGCGGTCATCCGCTTGATCCGCATCCGAGCGCCGGCCTCGTCGATCAGGTCGATCGCCTTGTCCGGCAGGAAGCGGTCGGAGATGTAGCGGTCGGCCATGGTCGCGGCGGCCACCAAGGCCGCGTCGGTGATCGAGATCCGGTGGTGTGCCTCGTACCGGTCACGCAGACCCTTCAGGATCTCGATGGTGTGGCTCAACGTCGGCTCGCCGACCTGGATCGGTTGGAAGCGCCGCTCCAGCGCTGCGTCCTTCTCCAGGTATTTGCGGTATTCGTCGAGCGTCGTCGCGCCGATGGTCTGCAGCTCACCGCGGGCAAGCTTCGGCTTGAGGATGGAGGCGGCGTCGATCGCGCCCTCGGCAGCGCCGGCCCCTACCAGGGTGTGGATCTCGTCGATGAACAGCACGATGTCGCCGCGGGTGTGGATCTCCTTGAGGACCTTCTTGAGCCGCTCCTCGAAGTCACCGCGGTAACGGCTGCCGGCCACGAGCGCGCCGAGGTCGAGGGTGTAGAGCTGCTTGTCCTTGAGCGTCTCCGGGACCTCGCCGCGGGTGATCCGCTGGGCCAGGCCCTCGACGACGGCGGTCTTGCCGACGCCGGGCTCGCCGATCAGGACCGGGTTGTTCTTGGTACGGCGGGAGAGCACCTGCATCAGGCGCTCGATCTCCTTCTCCCGGCCGATGACGGGGTCGAGCTTGTTCTCCCGCGCAGCCTGGGTCAGGTTGCGGCCGAACTGGTCGAGCACGAGCGAAGTCGATGGACCACCCTCGGCCGGGCCGCCGGCGGTCGCTGGCTCCTTGCCCTGGTAGCCAGACAGCAGCTGGATGACCTGCTGACGGACCCGGTTGAGGTCGGCGCCGAGCTTGCCCAGGACCTGGGCGGCGACACCCTCACCCTCGCGGATGAGCCCGAGCAGGATGTGCTCGGTGCCGATGTAGTTGTGGCCGAGCTGCAGTGCCTCGCGCAGGGACAGCTCCAGGACCTTCTTGGCGCGCGGGGTGAACGGGATGTGCCCGCTGGGCGCCTGCTGTCCCTGGCCGATGATCTCCTCGACCTGCGAGCGCACCGCCTCCAGGGAAATGCCCAGTGACTCCAGTGCCTTGGCCGCGACGCCTTCACCCTCGTGGATCAGCCCGAGCAGGATGTGCTCGGTGCCGATGTAGTTGTGGTTGAGCATGCGGGCCTCTTCTTGAGCCAGCACGACAACCCGACGCGCACGGTCGGTAAATCGTTCGAACATCACCGCTCCCTTGACCTAGCTGCTCGGTCACCCGACATTCGCGGAGCGGACCAGCTTCGGCCGCCTCTACTGTAGTCGGGGTCTGCAGGGTGCAACGCCTGACAGCCGAAGCACGGTTCCGAGGACGGGTTGCGCTGAGGGCGAACGGCTCGGCTGCCGGAGCTAGTGGGCGGAGTTGAACGCCTCGATCACAGTGGACGGGATCCGGCCACGGTCGCTGACCTTGTGACCGTTACGCCGGGCCCAGTCACGAATGGCCTGGGTCTGCGCTCGATCGGCCGTACCCCCGCTTCGGCCCGACCCGGAAGTCGCAGAACGTCGGCTTTTTGTCACTCTTCGTGCGTGTCCGACATAGGGGGCGATAGCCTCTCGCAAAGCCTTTGAGTTCTTTGCCGAAAGATCGATTTCGTACGAGGTGCCGTCAAGAGCGAACGCTACGGTCTCGTCGGCAGTGTCCCCGTCGATGTCGTCGGTAAGAATGACCTGGACTTTGCGTGCCACGTTGTTACTCCTGAAAGGTCGTATCGGGTGTGGAGAACCGCAATTGAAGCACATGCGCGACCGCGAATCACTATTGGGTCTGGAGTGACGCCTTTTGTGACCGATCTCATGAGGGGGAACTCAGCGGCCTTACCAAGGGAAAGAGAATGGTGTCACGCAGCGTGGTCGCCTCGGTGAGCACAGTAATCAAGCGATCAATTCCGAGGCCGACTCCGCCGGTGGGCGGCATCGCGTACTCCAGGGATTCGAGAAAGTCCTCGTCGAGCACCATCGCCTCCTCGTCCCCCGCGGCGCCTAGGGCGACCTGCGCCGTGAACCGAGCCCGTTGCTCGACGGGATCAGTGAGTTCCGAGTAACCAGTACCCCGTTCCACTCCGCCGATGTAGAGGTCCCACTTCTCCGCGACTCCCGCCTTGGTGCGGTGCGCGCGAGTCAGCGGGGAGGTCTCCACCGGAAAGTCGGCTACGAAGAGGGGCCCGATCAAACTGTCCGCGACGAGCTCGTCGAACAGTTCCTCGGCAATACGCCCGATTCCCCACTTTGTATCGATTTCAATCTCATGGCGTACGGCCAGTTCCACCATCCTCTGGCGAGAAGTTTCGGAATCAACTGTTTCGCCGACTGCCTCGGAAACCAACTCGTAGAAGTCGCGCCAGGGCCAGTCACCGGACAGGTCGAGCGTTTCCCCGCCCACCCGAGTAATGATCAACTTACCGTACAAGGCATGCGCACACGCTTGAATGAGGCGCGTCGTCAACGCGGCGACATCGCGGTAGTCGGCGTAGGACTGATAGAACTCCAACATCGCGAACTCGGGGCTGTGCGTTGCGTCCACGCCTTCATTGCGGAAGTTTCGATTCAGCTCATAAACGCGCTCCAGATCTCCCACGATCGCACGCTTGAGATACAACTCCGGGGCGATCCGCAGATAGAGGTCGAGATCCAACGCGTTGGAGTGGGTGACGAACGGTCGGGCGGTCGCACCACCCGGGACGGTCTGCAGCATCGGTGTCTCGATCTCGAGAAAGCCCGACGCGTCCAGGGTCGCGCGGAGGCTGCGCAGCACGGTGGCCCGATCCCGGGCCATTTTCCTGGCCTGCTCCCGCACGATGAGGTCGACATAGCGGCGGCGCACCCGTAATTCTTCGCTCATCGGTCGATGGGCTACCGGGAGTGGACGCAGCGCTTTGGCGGTGAAGTCCCACTGGTCAGCGAAGACGGACAGTTCACCGCGGCGGGACGTGCCCACCTCACCGGTGACCAGGACCAGGTCGCCCAGGTCGACGTCCCGCTTCCAGGCCGCTAGCGCGTCAGCCCCGACCCGGTCCTGCGACAACATGACTTGGAGTTCGACTCCGCCCTCGCGCAGCGTCGCGAAGCACAGTTTGCCGGTGTTGCGAGCAAAGATCACCCGGCCCGTGATACCGACCAGGTCGCCGGTGTGTGCGTTCGGCTCGAGGTCCGGATAACTTGTCCGGATCTCGCGCAAGGAGTGGGTACGGGGAACGCTGACCGGGTAGACGTCGACTCCGTCCGCGCGCAGTCGGTCCAGTTTCTCTCGACGGACCCGCATCTGCTCCGGCACCTCATCGGGGCCGTCTTCGCTGCTGCCGGTCCGCTGCTCAGTCACGGGCGCGAGCGTAGTGGTGCCCCTGACAGCGCTCAGGTGCGCTTGGGTTGTACGTCATTGCGCTCGAAGGCAAAGCGCAGTCCGTGCAGGGTGAGGTCCGGGTCGTGTTCCTGGATGGTCTTGGAGACGGCGATCACCAGTGGAGCGAGCCCGCCAGTACCGATCACTCGAGGCCGCGTCGGCCAGGTCTCTGCGAGTTCGGCGATGATTCTGGCGACGAGCCCGTCGACCAGGCCGGCGAACCCGTACACCACACCCGACTGGACCGCGGTAACGGTGTTCTTACCGATAGCGCGGGCGGGCGCGATCAGTTCCACCATCCGCAGTTGCGCCGCTCGCTCGGTCAGCGCGTCCACGCTGATCTCGATCCCTGGCGCCAACGCCCCACCAAGAAACTCCCCACCCGGCCCCACCACGTCGAGGCTGGTCGAGGTGCCGAAGTCGACGACGATCGCCGGTCCGCCGTAGCGCTCGTACGCCGCAAGGCTGTTGACCACACGATCGGCGCCAACCTCGTGCGGGTTGTCGACGTGCAGGGGTACGCCGGTCTTCACGCCCGGTCCGATCACGACCGTCGGGACGTGGTCGAAGTGACGACCCAGCAGTTGGACGAGCTCCCGGCGCACCGTGGGCACGGTCGAGCAGGCGACGACCCCGGTGACGACGTTCTCGTCGAGCAGGCCATGGATGGTCAGCGCAAGCTCGTCGGAGGTGGCCCGAGGATCGGTGCTCACCCGCCAGGACACCGCGATCTCGCGATCATCGAACAGGCCCAGGACCGTCTGGGTGTTACCGACGTCGATGGCTAACAGCACGTGCTCAGACCCGTCCTGTTGATGCTTCCCTGAGGTGGGGTCGATCCTCGATCAGGCGCAATGCGAACTTTGCCCCTTCAGCTGACCTCCTGGACATCGATCAACTGGCTGAACTCGGAATCGCCGCGGGCGTGCACCTCAACTTGATCATATTCGGACGAGGTCTGGCGCTCGTACCGAACCGGCACCTCTGTCACAACGGGATTTCTTGCGTCACCGTCTGGCTCAGCCACCACGAGATCAATGATAAGGATTCGCGGGTTGATGCCCTGTGTGCCGTCATGGTCAGTTAGCGTTGCCCCCCAACCGCTTTCGGGGAAGCTCACACATCCTTCGACGCGGAGAGTCTCCGGGCCGCCTGGCATTCGGTCATGCACCGCTGTCCACTCGCCACAAGACTCCATTTTGGTCCTCCATTGGTCGATACCTGAAGCTAGGAGTCTCCCAGCGACGATCTTGGTTGGACAGGTCTTCCGGGCGGTCCAGCGTTAGGATGGCAAAAGCGAACAGCCTCTCCGGCACGTCCCTTAGTCTGGATCTCCTTCGTCACCGTAGCCCTCGCGGCCAAAGCCCCCCTGGTCAAACTCCGCCGCTCTGGAGCGGTCGCAGGTCAAGTGCGATGTCCAGGATCGGTGCGGAGTGGGTCAGCGCGCCCACCGACAGGTAGTTGACCCCAGTCTCGGCGAACTCGCGCGCCCGGTCGAGGGTGAGTCCACCCGTCGCCTCCAGTGCGGCCCGGCCGTCCACGGCGACGACGACCTCGCGGAGTAGCTCCGGAGTCATGTTGTCGCACATCAGGAACCGCGCGCCCGCCCCGATTGCCTCCAGGGCCATCTCCAGCGTGGTCACTTCCACTTCAAGTGGAATGTCGGGAAAGCGCTCGCGGACCCGCTCGATCGCGGCTACGACACCCCCCGCGGCAAGAACGTGGTTGTCCTTGATCATGGCTCCGTCGTGCAGACCCATCCGTTTGTTGTGGCCGCCGCCGACCCGCACCGCGTACTTCTCCAGCGCCCGGAGCCCAGGCGTCGTCTTTCGGGTGTCCAGGATGTGTACGCCGGTGCCCGCCACGGCGGTGACCCAGGCGTAGCTGAGCGTGGCGACCCCACTGGCCCGGCAGAGCAGGTTCAGTGCGGTTCGCTCGGCGGCCAAAATGCCTCGAGTCGGTGCGGTCATCCTCGCGAGGGCGTCGCCCCGGTCCACGATCTGGCCGTCCCTGGCCGACATCTCGATCTCCGCCTCGGGGCAGCACGTCACGAAGACGGCGAGAGCCACCGACAGACCAGCGACGACACCCGGGGCCCGCGCGATCAGCTCCGCGCGACCCACCTGATCGGCCGGGATGGTGGCTTCGCTGGTCACGTCGTGCCCCGCGTAGGGTCCACCCGCCTGGACTCCCAGATCTTCAGCCAGGGCCCGATTGACGAGGTCGCGTACCCAAGCCGAATCCAGACCGGTCCCAGCAAACCCGGGCTCCCCTGTCATACCGCGACTCCGTCGTACGTCGGCGTCTGGCCGGAGACGTCCAACGGGCGGAAGTCCGTACGCAGAACCCCGTCGCCGTCCAACGTGACCTCGATCCGGCCGAGCCACGAGTCCTCGGGCTCGGGGTAGTCCTCTCGCCAATGGCAGCCGCGGGTCTCGGTGCGCAGGGTGGCCGCCGCGGTCAGTGCACTGGCCACGGTCAACAGGTCAGTTGCCTCCCACGCTGCCGGACCCGGCGCGCGGGCGGCTCGACCGGCCAGGTCGCGCAACGTCTGACCTGCGGTGGCGAGTCCGTCCCCGGTGCGCAGCGCCGCGACATGCGTGGACATGACGTCGGTGAGTTCGGTCCTGATCGACGGGTCCCCGGCGCCGTACGGGCCGAGCCCCGGCAGCGGGTCTGCTTGGGGCGCAAGGCTGGTGCTCAGAACGGTGGCAATCCGCGCGGCGAAGACCAGACCCTCGAGCAGCGAGTTCGACGCCAGTCGATTGGCCCCGTGCACCCCCGTGCTGGCGACTTCCCCGCACGCGAACAAGCCGGGTACGGACGTGCGGCCCCAGATGTCGGTACACAGGCCGCCGGATGCATAGTGCGCTGCGGGACGAACCGGGATGAGGTCGCGTTGCGGATCAATACCGGCGGCCACACAGGAAGCCGTGATGATCGGGAACCTGCGCCGCACTTCGTCGATTCCCCGGGCGTCCAAACGGACGTGATCGGTGCCTTCGGCCAGCATCACGCGCGTGATTGCTTTCGCGACGACATCACGAGGCCCCAGGTCGGCGAGCGGGTGAACGGCCGTCATGAACCGCTCGCCGGCTTGGTCGACCAGGAAGGCGCCCTCCCCGCGCATGGCCTCGCTGATCAGCGGCTGCTGACCGGTGGCGTCCGGGCCGAGATAGAGCGAGGTGGGGTGGAACTGTACGAATTCGAGGTCCGCCGCGATCGCACCCGCACGTAGCCCCAGCGCCACGCCGTCTCCGGTGGACACCGAGGGGTTCGTGGTCGAGGCGTAGATCTGGCCCATCCCGCCGGTGGCCAGGACGACGGCACGGGCCAGCACCGCGCCCACCCCGTCGGTACTGCCCTCGCCGAGAACGTGCAGGGAAACGCCAGCTGCCTGCCCGTCGGCCCCGAGCAACAGATCCAGGACCATGGCGTGCTCGATCAGGTCGATCCCAGGGTCGCCGAGGATTGCCGCATGCAGAGCACGTTGGACCTCGGCACCGGTCGCGTCGCCACCGGCATGGGCGATCCGGCGGGCATGGTGGCCACCCTCGCGGGTCAGGGCAAGTTGTCCGTCCGGAGTGCGGTCGAAGGTGGCTCCCAGATCCATGAGCTCGTACAACCGGTCCGGGCCCTCCGTGACGAGGACGTCGACGGCTGCTCGATCGCACAGCCCGACCCCGGCGGTGTGGGTGTCCTCGGCGTGCGCGGCCGGTGTGTCCGTCGGGTCGAGAACTGCGGCGATTCCGCCCTGCGCCCAGCGGGTGGAGCCGTCGTCGATGTTGACCTTGGTGACGAGGATGACCGACAGCCCGTACGAACGGGCGTGCAAAGCCGTACGAAGCCCCGCGATCCCCGAGCCGACGACGCATACGTCGGCCTGGCGTGACCAACCGGGCCCGGCGGAGTTCAATCTGCGCGGAAGTCCGTGGCCGGTATGGCCTGCGCTCACTCCTGCCGGCCGGCGATCTGTGTCGCGCGCTGGCTCATGTGGCCAGGTTAGGGGACCGCGGCTCGCCCGACCGTGTCGGTCGGCTGACGGCCTCCGTGAAACAGCGTCGTGGCGCCGGCTGGCGGCGCTGCCGGGTCTTGGTCGACCGACACGATCCGGTTATGCCCGTCGACGTGCACCACCCTGGGTAGATTGCTCTTGGCCTCGGTGTCGTCCATCAGTGCGTAGCTGATCAGGATGACGAGATCCCCTGGGTGCACCAAGTGCGCCGCCGCCCCATTGATCCCGATCACGCCGCTGCCCCGTTGCCCCGGGATGACATAAGTCTCCAGGCGGGCTCCGTTGGTGATGTCGACGATCGCTACCTGTTCACCGGGCAGCAGGTCGGCCGCATCGAGCAGGTCCTCGTCAACCGTCACCGAACCCACATAGTGCAGATCGGCGTGGGTCACCGTCGCCCGGTGGATCTTCGACTTCAGCATCGTTCTAAACATGCGTGACTCCCAACGTGACCGGGAGGTTGTCGATCAGCCGAGTTGTCCCGAGCCGCGCAGCGACGAGTAACCGGGCCGGACCTGTGTCGGGGGCCGGGCCGAGGTCCGGGTCTGTGATGGCTAGGTAATCGACGTGCAGTTCCGGCTCGGTGTCGAGGACCGCCTGCGCCGCTGAGAGCACCGCTGATGGCCCATGCCCGGCCGCCGCGACACCGGCGCGCAGGGCCCGGGATAGCGCTTGGGCGACCGCTCGCTGGTGCTGGTCGAGGTAGGCGTTACGGCTGGACAGGGCAAGACCGTCGATCTCCCGTACGGTCGGCAGCCCGTACACCTCGACGCCAAGTACCAGCTCCCGGGTGATTGCGCGGATGAGGACGAGTTGCTGGTAGTCCTTCTCGCCGAAGATCGCCGCGTGGGGCTTGACCAGGCCGAAGAGCTTGGCCACCACGGTCATCACTCCAGCGAAGTGCCCCGGTCGCACCGCACCTTCCAGCCGGCCGCCCAGCTCGCCGGGATCGACTCGGATCCCGAGTCTTGGGCCATACATCTGCTCGCTGTCCGGCATGAAGACCATCGCCGCGCCCTCGTCCGCGCACATGTCGAGATCGGCCTGCGGCGTACGGGGGTAGCGGTCGAGGTCCTCGCCCGGCCCGAACTGGGTCGGGTTGACGAAGATCGACACGACGACGTGATCGCCGAGCCGGTGGGCGGCTTGGATCAGGCTGCGATGGCCTTCATGCAGCGCGCCCATCGTCGGCACCAGGACGACGCGACCGGACAGTGCCTGCCTGGCGTGCTGGAGTTCGGCGCGGGTGCGCACCACTCGAGTCGCAGGCAGCTGCTGGCTACGGCCATCCCCAGCGATGCGGATAGCTGGATCTGTCGCGGCGACGCCCCGCGCAGCGGGGGCGTGGAGTCCGGCAGCGGTCATGAGGCAACCGCGGGAGTGGCTGGCGAACCGCTGGCGGAGTTCGTTTCGGCGTCGATGGCCAGACCGGTCGGCGTGGGGCGTTCGGCGAGCAGGTCCAGCAGCGGCGCCGCCTCGTGCCGCTTGAGCCGGCCGGCAGCCAGCGCACGCTGTGCCGTGCGCCGCGCCATCGCGACGTAGCTGACCACGCTGCCCGGTGCCTGCTCGACCAGGGTGCGCAGGTGCCGGCGGACGGTTCCGACATCGCCGCGGGAGACCGGCCCGGTCAACGCCTTGTCGCCGTACCGTAGCGAGTTGTCCAAAGCGGCGCTCAGCAGTGGGGCCAGCAGGCGTGCGGGATCCTCGACGCCGGCCGTACTGAGCAGATCCCGAGCCTCAGCCACCAGCGTGACCAGATGGTTGGACCCCACGACGAGTGCCGCGTGATACAGCGTGCGCGCGGACTCCTCCACCCAGACCGGCTCGCCGCCCATCTCTAGGACGAGGGTTTCTGCAACTGCCCGATGTTCCTCGTTGGCAGTGACTCCGAAGGGCACCCCAGCCAGCCGGTGCACGTCCTCCGGGTGTCCGAAGAGGGTCATGACTGGATGCACTGCGAGCGGCAGGCTGCCCTGCTCGGCGGCGGGCTCCAGTACGGCCAGTCCATGCGCGCCGGATGTGTGCACGACAATCTGCCCTGGTCGGAATGTGCCCGACTCGGCAAGGCCACGGACCAGGCCGCCGAGTGTGTCGTCCGGGACGGCCAGCAGGACCAGATCAACGCGGGCGATGACCTCGTCCGCGGGCAGGAGAGCCGCCCCGGGCAACAGCCTCGCGGCGCGATCGCGGGAGGCGTTCGAGACGGCAGTGGCGGCGACCACATGGTGACCTGAGCGGGACAGTGCGGCACCGAGGACGGCACCCACGCGACCGGCTCCGATCACACCGACCCGCAGTGGGGCGAGCGTATGCAGCGTCATGGCCCAGCGCGTCCTTTCGGTTCCAGTCCCGCGAGCGGGTACCAGACGTCATCGGTTGTTCACGCACTTGTTACAACGCCAAGCGTATGTGTCAGCACCCGGTTGCGCGGGTGGCATTCGTCACCTTGACGCGGAGTGGGTTCGTCACCTGCACCCTGACCAGGGCCGAACCACTGGTCGGGCCGCTGCCGCCGGGTCGGGGTAGCTCATGGATCGACCTGGTCGCGACAGAGGCAGAACTCGTTGCCTTCGGGATCGGCCAGGACATGCCAACTCACTTGTCCTTGCCCGACCTCGGCGGGCCTGGCGCCCAGCGCCAGCAGTCGCTTCAGCTCGCTGTCCTGGTCGCGGTCGGTGGGATTGATGTCCAGATGCAGGCGGTTCTTGGACTGCTTCGGCCCGCCTGGCACCCACCGGAAGTCGATCTCGAACGGTCCGCCCCCAGTCGGCGCGATACTCACCCCGTCCCGGCCGTGCTCGGTCCGCTGCCAGCCGCGCCCGGAGATCTGCCAACCCAGCACCGCTGCCCAGAAATCTGCCAGCAGTTCGGCGTCGGTGCAGTCGATCGGGATGGAGACGATCCGGCTGGCCATGCCTATCCCTTCGTCCGGTCGACCTCGGAATCCGCAGGTTCTCGGCGTTCCTGATGGATGGCGATCCCGGAAATGACCAGCGCCACACCCAAGACCTCGATCGCCATGGGGATCTGGGTCAGCACGATGATGCCGATGACGGTGGCGGTCGCCGGGAGCAGGGACACCATCAGCGAGTACGTAGCCCGGGTGAGCCGGGCCATCGCGAGCTGGTCGCAGAGGTAGGGGATGACCGAGGAGGACACTCCGACGCCGAACCCGGCCGCCAGGGCGACGGGGTCGGTGAACGCGGGCGCGGCGTCCCAGGCACCGATCGGCAGGGCCAAGGCGGCGGCGATCATCATGGCCAGGGCAAGTCCGTCGATCCCCTCGAGCTGGTCACTGGTCGCGACGCGATGACCAAGCACGATGTAGAGGGCGAACAACAGCGCGTTCGCGGCCGCGAACCCGAAGCCGACGGGCTCGAGAATCAGCCGAACGTCGGTCAGCAGGTACACGCCGACGACGGCGAGCAACACTGCCAGGACGTTGCGCGGGGTGCGAGCAGCAACGGCAGCCAGGGCGATCACCGGCAGGAACTCGATGGCGGCCACCGTGCTAAGCGGGAGCCGGTCGATCGCAAGATAGAAACAGCTGTTCATCACGGCGAGCACTGCGCCCCAGGCCAGCAAGAGCCGCAACGTCGCGCGGTCCAGCCGGCTCCAGATCTGCCACGCCCGGCGCCACAGGGCGAAGATCATCGCCGCCGAGGCGATCCGCAGCCACGCCACGCCCAAGGCGTCGACGCGGGCGAAGAGCAACACGGCGAAGGCCGGACCGAGGTAGTGGAAAATCGCACTTCCCACGAAATAGGCATGTGGCGGCACCCTGGTCGCCAGGCCGGTCCCGGGGCGGTCAAACGTCATGCTTCTATGGTGGAAGGTCTGGTCGGCAGGTGCCAGGCAAAGCTGAAAGCCAGGTGACGAATGACCGTCAATCGCACCGCTCGTACCTCGCAACCCCTTCAGATCGGAAGTCCACGACTGGACCGGGTCGACCGGAGCATCCTGGCCGAACTGGCGACGGACTGCCGGCTCAGCGCGTCCGAGCTGGCCCGCCGGGTCGGGATGTCGGCGCCCGCGATTCGGGAGCGGATCAACCGCCTCGAGCAGGCCGGCGTCATCCGCGGCTATCGAGTCGACATCGACCCAGCCGTCCTCGGGTTTCCGATCGCGGCCTGGGTACGCATCCGGCCCGGGCCAGGTCAACTACCCAAGATCGCCGACCTGGCCGCCCGTACCCCCGAGGTCAGCGAATGTCACCGCATCTCCGGCGACGACTGCTTCCTGCTCAAAGTGCACGTGGCGGCGATCGAAGCTCTGGAGGGCGTCCTCGACCGCTTCCTCGTCCATGGACAGACCACCAGTTCGTTCATCGTGGCCACCCCGGTAGCGCCGCGCTCGATCCAACCCCGGGATTGACCGGTGCGAGCGCGAGGTCAGTCTGACCGGATGCCAGTGTCGGGTCCAGTGCAAGGTCGGATGTCGTACTCGCCGTCGGAGGCACCGACGGGTCCGCCGGCGGATCCGGTGCGGTGGTCGGCCGCGATCGAGCGGGCACTCTATGGCCCGGACGGCTTCTACCTGGCCGGCCCGGGCGCGGCCGGGCACTTCCGGACGTCGGTCTCGGCCGCGGCCTCGCTACGCGAGATCTTCGCCGGCGCCATCGGGGGGCTCGTGGAGCGAGTGGACCTCGGGCTTGGCCGACCGGATCCGCTTGATCTGGTAGATCTGGGAGCCGGATCAGCAGAACTGCTGGAAGCCGTCCTAGGTGCACTCGGATCGGGACTGCGCGCCCGCGTGCGCCCGACGGTGGTCGAACTTCGCGCACGGCCCGCGGATCTCTCGCCACGCGTCCGCTGGCGCGAGAACGTACCCGAGATGTCCGGTTTGCTGATCGCCAACGAATGGCTGGACAACGTCCCTCTCGACATCGTGGCCGACGGACGAGTGCTGCTGGTCGATCATGACGGTGCCGAATCCCCCGGCCCCCCGCCGACCGCGGTGGAATCCGAATGGCTGGATCGCTGGTGGCCATCCGGCCCGCGACGGGAGATCGGGCTGCTTCGCGATCTCGCCTGGGCCCAGGCAGTCTCGCGGGTACGGCACGGTCTGGCCGTCGCCGTCGACTACGCGCATACCGCTGCCGATCGACCGTCCCTCGGCACGCTGTCCGGTTTTCGCCACGGTCGTGAGACCCAGCCGATCCCGGACGGCAGCTGTGACCTGACCGCCCACGTCGCGATCGACGCGGTCCTGAAAGCCGGCGAGACCTCGGTGGGCGCTGCCGGGCGGTCCGTACGCGCACTGCTCACCGTCCAGCGGACCGCCCTGCGCCTACTCGGGGTCGACGGGCGCCGTCCGGACTACACCGCCGACCCGAGTGGATACGCCACGACGCTGCAGCGGGCCAGCGACGCCGCCGCACTGATCGACCCGGCCGGTCTTGGCGGGTTCTCCTGGCTGATGCAGGGCATCGGCCTCGACCCCGCCGCCCTCCTGCCAGGGCTCAGCCCTCCACCTCGGCCTTGATGCGCCTCAGCGTGGTCTTCATGCCCTCCCGCAACTCCACATCGTGGCCGGCGAAGCCGCCCAGGAAGATCCTGGCGAAGACGGCGGGCAGGAGCGGAACGGGGTCTGGCATCTCGCGGGCTTCGGTGAGAACTGTGCCGTCACCTTCCGGGCTGAGTTCGTAGGTCCACTGTGCCTGGCTCTCGAAGACCCGCCACCCGATGGCCCGGCCTTCGTCGTACCGATGGACCGTCGAGGTCGTGGGCCAGAGGACGAACTTCCTCCGGTTGAATCCCGTGAGCCGCGATCCGAGCCGGACTCCTTGCCGACGGGCCCGGCCCCACAGGATCACCTTGCGGCACTCGGGACTGCGCTCACCCATCCGGCGCAGATCTGAGACCACATCCCAGACCCGTTCCGGCGGTGCGGTGATCAGGATGGACTCGCTCAATGGGGCTGGTGACTCGGCCATGGCGCGACCGTACTTCCAATCCTGGATACAGTCCCGGCCATGTCCTCTCGTACCGCCCTCGTGACCGGGGGAAGCCGCGGAATCGGTCTGGCAATTGCGCAGAAACTCGTCGATCGGGGCGACCGCGTGGTCATCACCGCTCGCAAGCCCGAGGAACTGCACGCCGCTGTCGAGACGCTGGGCGGGGCGGACGTCGCCCTCGCCGTACCGGGGCACGCGGGCGATGCCGACCACCGAGCCGCAGCCGTCCGAGCGGCGATCAAGACGTTCGGCAGCTGTGACTACGTCGTCAGCAACGTCGGCATCAACCCGGTGTACGGGCGGGTGATCGACACCGACCTCGACGCCGTACGCAAGATCTTCGACGTCAACTACGTCGGGGCGCTCGGGTTCGTGCAAGAGGGCTACCGGCAGTGGCTCGGTGAGCACGGCGGTGCAGTGCTGTTCGTGGCCTCGGTTGCCGGACTGCGGTCGGCCGGCGGGATCGGGGTGTACGGATCGAGCAAGGCGGCGCTGTTCCACCTGACCAGCCACCTGGGCGTCGAACTCGGACCGAAGGTCCGGGTCAACGCGCTGGCCCCGGCGGTCGTGAAGACGCAGTTCGCGACCGCCCTGTACGAAGGCCGCGAGGAGGAGGTGGCCAGCCGATATCCGGCCGGGCGGCTCGGCGTCCCGGACGACATCGGGTCGGCAGCAGCGTTTCTGCTCTCCGACGAAGCGAGCTGGATCACCGGTCAGACCCTGGTCATCGATGGCGGTGTTACCAGCGTCGGCGAAGTCTGAACCGATCTAGTCTGGGTGGTATGGACGCCTATCTGTACGCCGCAGTCCGGACTCCGTTCGGCAGGTACCGCGGCGGCTTGTCCGCGATCCGGACCGACGACCTGGCCGCCCTGCCGATCCGCGAGCTGTTGGCCCGCCCCCCCGAGCTGGATCCCGCGCAGATCGACGACGTCTATTTCGGCAATACCAATGGAGCGGGCGAAGAGAACCGCAATGTCGCTCGGATGGCCGCCCTGCTCGCCGACTTGCCGACGACTGTCCCCGGCGTGACGGTCAACCGGCTGTGCGGGTCTGGTGGCGAGGCGATCATCCAAGCCGCCCGGGCGGTCGCTCTGGGCGAGCAACGCCTGGTGCTGGCCGGCGGCATGGAGGGGATGAGCCGCGCGCCGTACGTCATCCCCCGTCCCACCGAGGGGCTGCCGCGGAGCATGGAACTGCACCAGACGACGGTCGGCTGGCGGATGGTCAATCCGAAGATGCCGGCGGAGTGGACGACGCCGCTCGGCCGGTGCGCCGAGGCGGTGGCGCAGGGGTACGGGATCGGGCGCGAGGAGATGGACGGCTATGCCGTACGGAGTCATGCGCTGGCGCACGAGGCCTGGGAGAAGGGCCTGCACGACGACTACGTCATGCCTGTTGGGGACGTGATCCGGGACGAGAACATCCGGCCGGACTCGTCGATGGAGTCGCTGGCGAAGCTGAAGCCGGCCTTCTCCGCCGATGGGCCATCGACGGCCGGGAACTCCTCGCCGATCAACGACGGGGCGATCGCGACTCTGGTTGGGCCAGCGGTGATCGGCCCAGAACTGGGCCTCGAGCCGATCGGGCGGATCGTGGCCTCGGCAACCGTCGGGCGGGATCCGCAGGAGTTCTCGATCGCCCCGGTGTGGGCCATCGAGAAGCTCCTTGCTCGTACCGGGAAGTCCTTCGACGACATTGCCGTGTGGGAAATCAATGAGGCTTTCGCCGCGATGGTGCTGTCGGTGCTGCACGACCTGCCGGCGATCGATCCGGAGAAGGTCAATGTGCATGGCGGAGCGATCGCCATCGGTCATCCGCTGGGGGCCTCGGCTCCGCGGGTGATCGTGGATGCCTGCCGCGAGCTGCGCCGCCGCGGGGGTGGGCTGGCCGTAGCCGCGGCCTGCATCGGAGTCGGCCAGGGCACGGCTGTCCTCCTCGAGGTCTGAAGGGTCTCGCTGGAACCCAAGTTGATCATCGGCAAACTGGGAATTTATTTGGCGGAAATGCCTCATTTTGCCGATGATCAACTGGGTTCGGCCGCTCAGACGCGCGGTGGTGGGCGCCACCCGCGGCTGAGTAGCGCTTGGCGTACCCGTTGGATCATGTCGTGTGGTCTACGCAGCTGCTCGCGGCCAAACCGGATGACCAGCCAGCCCTGTGCCGCCATCCGCGAATAGCGCTCGATATCTCGGTCAAACTGCTCCCCCGCGCCATGTTGCCGGCCTTCGTACTCGACGACGACGCGCCATTCCTCGTAGCCGAGGTCCGCATGGGCAACGACCCGGCCCGCCACATCCCTGATCTCGAGCTGCGGGGTCACCGGGGGTAGATCACGACTCGTCAGCCAGTACCTGACGACGCTCTCCGGGGCGGACTGCGCACGTGCGTCGAGCCGGCTAAGACAGTCCCGGGCCCGAATCACGCCGCGTCGCCTCGCTGCTACTGCCACCCGCTCTGCGAGAGCGATGGGATCGGTGAGGCCGAGCCGAAGGACTGCGTCTCCCACGGCGACTTGCTCCGGATGGGTGAGGAGCTCGGCCAGGTCGACGTAGAGCCGAGCTCCGGACGTCACGCGAACTCCGTCAACCTCATCGATGTCCTCTGGGAGCAACGCTCGGCCGTGTACGACCAGTTCCCGGCGCTGTGGGAGCACTGTCCGTGGCGACATGATCACGTGAATGGCCGGGCACGTGCGGCTTGGCACCCCGAGCAGCGCAGCAGCCGTCCAATGACTGAAGGCGGCATCCGACGGCAGCACGCTGGCAAGCGCCCGACAGCGGCGATCCAACTGGTCTGGCATGGCGTCGACGAGATAGAGGCCGTGTGAAATGCGGGTTCGCGGAAGCACCCCGGAGCGAGGACGACCTACCAACCGCGCAGGTGCGGGAGCACTTCCGGTCGGCTCTCCGATCAGGCTGAGCTGCTGAGTCTGGTGGCGGGGCATCCGCCGACAGTGTCGTGTCCGAGGCCAAACACCGCGTGACCGGCGGCGATGTGGATGGCCGCCGCACCCTGTGGATGAACAAGCCGTAGTTGATCATCGGCAAACAGGGGTTTTCCGTGAACAGAATGCCCGATTTGCCGATGATCAACTTGGGTTTTGCAGCCAGGCTCGACCGGCGTCGGTCAGCACGCGGTCGTCGCCCTCTGTGGTCAGCAGCGGCGGATCCTGCCGATGCAGGGCAGCCACCCGTTCGGGGCGCAGACCCAGTTGCCGGGCCAGGTGGTGCGCCTCCAGTTTGTGCATCCGGCCGTCGGGGTTGGTCGCGAAGCGCTCCAGGTAATCCCGCTCGTCGCCCCGCTGCCCACCTGCCTCGGCGCCCTGCCACGTGCGTTTCGGGTGCCGTCGCAGGTACTCCTGCTCCAGTTCGAGCATCCGCTCGGTGTGCGTCTTGTACTGCTCGGCCGTTCCGTGCAGGAACACCCAGTTGCGGGTCTCGTGCGCATGCGTGCCCTCGCGCTCGAGATCTTCGTCGGACAGTTCCGAGGCTGGGACGCCGTGCTCCCGGTACGGCTGCCCCGTCGCTTCTGTCGGAGCCGCTCCCGTGGTTGCGTCGGTCACCTCAGGTAGCTCCGCACTGGTGCCCTCATAACCGGCCGCGTCCGCACTTGTCATCGTTTCTCCTCACCGATCTCACCCAGGTGGTAGACGCGTTGAGCATTACCCCCGAGTACACCGGCCAACACATCGTCGGGCAAGCCGAGCTTGGCCACGGCATCTATGTTCCGCGCGATCCCGGGCAGCGACGGCCAGTCGGTCGCGAAGATCCACTTCCGGGCAAGGCGGACCAGATCGAACTTCGCGTAGTACTCCGGCAACCGTCGCGGCGGCAACCCCGCCAGGTCGATCCAGACATTGGGATAGGTCAGCGCCAGAAAGGCCGCCGCGTCGTACCACCAACCCCGTCCTCCGTGGGCCAGCACGAGCGTGAGACCGGGGAAGTCCCGAAGCACGTCGTCGAGATAGACCGGGTCGCCGTACTTGTTCTGCGCGCCCGGGAAGTTCGACGTTCCACAGTGGACGATCACTGGTATGTCACCGGCCTCGCAGACGGTGTACGCCGGGTAGAAGGCCTTGTCGTCCACGGCAATCCCAGCGTGTACCGGATGGACCTTCAGCGCGACCGCGCCGAGATCGAGTTGTCGTTCCACCTCTGCCGCGACGGGGTAGTGCAGGTGCGGATTGATGTTGGCCACGAGCTTGAACCGCTCCGGGTCGTGCTCGACCACCGGCAGCATGTCCTCGATCGTCTGCATCCCGGTGACTTTGGGGCTGTATTCGGCGAACAGGAGCGAGGCGTCCACACCCTGAGCCGCGAACAGCGCCGCGACCGCAGCAGGCCGTACGACCCCGTCGTCGTCCAACAGCTGTGCCCAGTCCGCCGCCGGATCGCTGTTCTGCACCCAGAGGTCGAAGTTCATCTTCAAACTCGACCGCCGAGCCAGATGCACGTGCGCGTCGATCACCGGCACGTCCCCGTACGACGGGATGTTGTACATCCCTGATCAGTCCTGAGGTGGATGATCGGAGACCATCTCGGTGTCTATGCCCACCGGGCCGAGCAGGCTCGCCCCGCCCGGTGTCCCGAGCGGCTCGTCACGACCGGGCAACGGCTCGGCGAAGAACCGCGCGTTGTCCTCGATGAAGGGCTCGTGCTCGGGAGCCACCCGGCGATCCACCGAGATCGCCTCGACCGGGCAGACCGGCTCGCACGCTCCGCAGTCGATGCACTCGCGGGGATGGATGTAGAGCTTGCGGGCGCCCTCGTAGATGCAATCGACCGGGCACTCCTCCATGCACGACTTGTCCGTGACGTCGATGCACGGCTCGGCGATGACGTAGGGCATCAGGCTCCTTGGGTCGGCCGCGGCGAGGTCAGGCTGCGGGTACGGACGCGTCCGCGACCGGCGCGTCCGACGGTGCGGGCGTGGCCGAGGGCAGATCGCTGGAGTGGCCGGGAAAGACTGACATCG
>JALZIX010000037.1 GCA_030860025.1 Actinomycetota bacterium | reverse complement strand
GACCCGCAGCACCGCCCTGATGTGTCCGCCGTCCTCAAGCAGCAGTACTTCTACGCCGGCGTCGCCGAACGTCGTCGCCAACTGATCCCGCACTGACTCGATGTGGCGCCGGAGTTCATCCCACTCGCTGGCCGTCAATTCGGTGCCGGAGGCGCCATGCCGACGCGCTACCACCACCGATGAGCCATCGACGTCCACGAGCCAGCGGAAGCTGCGACCCTCGCCCACGGTCTTCGACGAGTGCCGGGCGTCACAGGAGCACCACATGCAGTCCATCACCACGTGCTCCCTAAGGCGTCCCGGCAAGAAATCAGCAGCAAACTGTAGCCCGCAGCCCAGCCATCGCTTTTCCGTTAGGACGTCCACTTCTTGGAGCTAGCAAAGCACCTCCCGGCAAAGCATCCATCCAGGGCTGCAAAGGGAACTCTGCGGGCTGTCCTCTCCACCGACAGTATCCCGCGGGCGATCTGGGAGGGCAGGCTCTGGCCGCAACTACGTACATACGTCATCTTCTCCGGATGAGGCGAGAAGAGAAGTCTCGATTTGGTTCGAGGACACATATGCCCGGACGTGAAGAATGGCTGCACAGGACTCAGTACGCAAAACCCGCAGCACTGCGCGCCCGAACTGGCTTGCATGAGCGGTTCAGCGTCAATCGAGAGGGCTACCTCAGCTGGCTCGCCAAACTCGTTGCTGCCGAAGCCGGCAGCCAGATCCTCGAAATCGGCTGCGGCACAGGATCCTTATGGGAGCTCCTATGGCCAAGACTGAGTCACGTCGACCACCTCGTTGTGAGTGACATCTCGCCGATCATGGTCCACCAGACCCTCGGCCGACTGGGCGGCCCAGGTGTCCATGGATGCCTCGCAGATGGCGATGCACTGCCCTGCAGGTCAACCAGCTTCGACACCGTCGTCGGGTCGCATGTCGTCTACCATCTGGCGCAGCCGGACCGAGCCGTAGCGGATATCGCGCGGGTGCTGCGCGCCCCTGGCGTGTTCATTGCGGCCACCGTGGGCGCATTGCATTTGACCGAGTTGCGCGAACTCACTGGGCACTTCTTTCCGCAGGTGACCGCCTGGAATCCAGCGGACGTGTTCGGCCTGGAGAACGCGCCGAGTGTCCTCGGCGCCCATTTCGCAGACGTGTCGGTCCATCGCTACCCGGACGCGCTCCGAGTGACCGACGCCGACGCTATCCTGCAATACGCTCTGTCCTGGCTGCCACCAGAGGACCAACATCATGAGTCGGCCCAGGAGCTTCATGACGCGGCTCAGCTGATCATCGACGAGTGTGGAAGCCTTGAGGTCCAAAAGGACTTCGGTGTGCTGGTGGCCCGCTTGTGAGCCACCAAGCGCTACCTTTACGAACTCCGCGTCGCGCCGCGGCGTTGAACGGAGCGTAAGCGCCCGAGCGTGCTGGGCAGGAGTGCGCTAGATGACCTCGGGAGCGCGGCCGGTGTCGCTGACCATGGGCTTGCCCGACGCCGCCCAGTCCTGCATGCCACCGGCCACGTTGACGGCGTTGATTCCGTGACTACGGAGATACTCGACAACGCGCGCCGAGCGACTGCCACTTCGGCAGATGACGTACAGCGGAGCGCCCTCGGGTAGCTCGGCCAGCCGGCTGGTCACCTCCCCCATCGGAATGTGTGCGGCGGACTCGATGTGACCCGCCGCCCATTCACCAGGCTGGCGCACGTCCACGAGTACGGCGTCTGCATCAAGCGCAGTCGCCGGAAGTTCGGGGACGCCGAGGGAGTACATCGCACGATCCTGACACGGCCGATTCGATCAGTGCCCAGCGGTGCGGGGTGATCAGTTGCTGTCAGGATGGGAGCCATGACGAGCTACGACCTGGTGGTGCTCGGTGCGGGCGCTGCGGGTCTAGGCGCGGCAGACGGTGCCCGCGCCTCCGGCAAATCGGTCGCGCTCCTGGAGGCCGACAAACCTGGCGGCGAGTGCACCTACACCGGTTGCATACCCAGCAAGACGCTCATCGAAAGCGCCCGGCGGGTACGCGAGGCTCGAAACGGTGCCGCGTACGGGTTCCGCTCCGTTGTCGAGGTCGACTTCGCGGCCGTGATGGCACGGGTACGAGCGGTAGTCGCCGACGTCGCGCAGGACGAATCACCCGATCACTTGCGCCGGCGCGGCATCGACCTCTGGCCTGGGCGAGCCCGCCTGCTCGGCGAGGGTGAGATCCAGGTCGGCAGGAGCACCGTCCGGGCCGACCGGGTCATCCTGGCCACCGGCGCGAAGCCGACGATTCCGACGATCGCCGGTCTTGCCGACATCGACCACCTGACGACTGAGTCCCTGTTCGAGCTGACTGAGCTACCGCCGCGACTCGTGGTCCTCGGAGGCGGCATCACCGGCTGTGAACTGGCTCAGGCCTACGCCCGGCTGGGCAGCACGGTGATCCTGGTCGAAAGCGAGCAGCGGGTATTGCCCGATGAAGAACCCGAGGTGAGCACAGTCATCAGCCACGCGCTGGAAGCCAGCGGAGTTCGGCTGGTCTTGGGCCGTACCGTCATCCGCATCTCGGCCGGACCCACTCTGCTGCTGAACGACGACACCGTGGTGTCCGGCTCGCATTTGCTGCTCGCGGTCGGCCGTACCCCCCGGACGCAGCACCTCGGCCTCGACACCGTCGGCGCCGAAGTGGACGAGGCGGGCAACGTCAAGGTCGACGAGCACCTGTCCACAACTGCCGAGGGAGTGTTTGCCGTCGGCGACTGCGCATCGACTCTGAAGTTCACGCACGTCGCGTACGAGCAAGGTCGCCTGGCCGCCCACAACGCCTTCGCCCCCGCCAACCGGCCCGCACTTCTGGGCGGGCGCCGGGAGTGGGACTCGAGCGCGATTCCGCGGGTCACGTTCACCGACCCCGAGGTCGCCCACGTCGGGCTGACCGAGGCGCAGGCCTTCGCGGCCTACGGCGAGGCCGCGCAGGTCACCTACGTCAGCGACCGAACGTCGGACCGGGCGCGCTGTGCCGGCCGTACCGAGGGCTTCGTCAAGATGATCGCCGTCCCACCAAAGCTGCTGCGCAGCAAGCTGTTGGTCAAGCTCGTCGGAATGAGCGTGGTCGGTCCGGTCGCCGGGGAACTGATCACCCAAGGGACGCTGGCCATGCGTGCCGGAGTGCTGGTGGGACGGATCGCCCAGAGCGTCCATGCGTACCCGACCTGGTCGATGTCGGTACGGATCTGTGCCGCCCAATTCTTCGGCGCGTACGGCGGGCAGACGGCTCGCCCAGCTCGCGGACCGCAATGACGGACCCGGAGCCTGCCAGCCAGGTCACGACACAGCATCCCAGCGCTCCCCAACCGGTCGCCGAGCCGCCCGGCGACGCCGATGAAGCCGGCGCGTCCTCCGACAGTGCCTCGGTACCCCGGGAGCCGCAGTGGCGAGTTGCCCGAGCCGCGATCGGGCTGTGGACCGTGGAGGCGGTCATCCGGTCGTTGTTCTTGATGATCCCCGTCCTGGGCGCGTCGATCTTCGTCCCGGACGAGGCTCCGCGATGGCTGGTCGCGGCCACCGACATACTGCCGTGGGCTCTGGCAGTGCTCTTCCTCACCCAGATCCTGATCCTTCCCCCGTTCAAGTACGCCGTGCACCGGTGGGAGGTCACCGCGGACGGGGTCTACACGCTGACCGGTTGGCTGTCGCGGACCTGGGTCCTGGTGCCGATCAGCCGGATCCAAACCGTGGACGTCACGCGTGGGCCGCTGCAGCGGATATTTGGCCTGGCCAGCGTCTCGGTCCGTACCGCCTCCGCGCACGGCAGCGTCGAGATCCATCAACTCGAGCAGTACACCGCGGCCCAGGTCGCCGACGACCTGGCCAAGCGCGCCAACCTCTACGACGACGATGCAACCTGAGCCGCAGGCCGCAGCCGCCACCGAGGTCGCCAACCGGACTCAGGGCGGCCCTGAGTCGGGTGGGCTTGTGCGGGGTGACGCGGACGAGGCACCGTCAGAGCCGTCGCGGACCTCGCCGAAGGTCATCGCGATCCACGCACTGACCATCCGCGGGCTGCGCGAGGCGATTCCCGGCCTCATTGGGGCCTTTGCCTACCTCGGTATCAGCGGTGGCCTGCGGTCCTTCGGCATCCTCGGCATCATCGCCGCAGTGGTCGCCGCAGTCGTCGGGCTGGCGACACTCAACTGGTATCGGTTCAGCTACCAGGTCGCGAACCGTCAACTCATCATCGCTCAGGGCATCTTCTCGCGGCGGGTCCGCACCATTCCAGTGGACCGGATCCGCGCGATCGACAGCCAGGTCAGCCCGTTGCACCGGCTGTTGCGGCTGGCCCGACTCAAGATCGAAGCCGCAGCCGCGGGCACCGGGGAGGAGGAGGCGGTGATCGACGGCCTTTCGACGGAGACCGCTCATGCCTTGCGGGAGTCGCTGTTGCGAGCGCGACGTCGACCGCCTCGTATCACCGAAAGCCCCAGCGGACAGCCGGAACCCGAGGATCAGCCCGACGAACCGATCGGTGAGATCGAGTACGCCCGCGCGCGCCCGTCCTGGTTGCTTTACGCCCCGCTGGTTGGCAGCTATCTGGCCCTGCCTCTGGCGGCCGTCGGCTTCCTGACGCAGTTCACCCGCGATCTGCCGGACTCCTGGTTCTCGTGGCTCAGCGTCGACACGCAGTCCATCACCGCTGGTCAGGTCGTGCTTGTCGTGGCGGGCGCGCTTGCCCTGCTGGCCCTCGGCGCGGTAATCGGCGCGGTCGTCCTGAACTGGCGGTTCCGGCTGGTGAAACGGAGCGACCTGCTGATCAGCGAGCGCGGACTGTTCACCCGGCGCACCGTGTCGGTCGAGATCGCGCGGATGCGCGGCTACACGCTCAGCGAGGGGTTGGGGATGCGGCTCGTACGAGCGGCTCACCTAACCGCACTCATCACCGGAGTCAGTAACGCGAACAGTCGCAGCCAACTGCTTCCCCTGGGGCCGCGGAGCGAGGCGATCGCGGTCGCCAAGCGCGCGGTACGAGGGTTCGACGCTCCGTGGCGAAGGCACCCAGTCGCCGCCCTACGCCGGCGACTCGTCCGCTCTGTCCTGCCCGGTGTGGCGGTCCTCATCGTTGGCGTGCTGATCGGCGTCACCACCGTCATCGTCGTGGGAGCTGTCCTGACGGTTCTCGGGATCGCGCTCGGCGTCGACCGCTACCGGTCACTCGGGCATTCCTCGGACGGTGCTGCCTTCGCCGTACGGTCCGGCTCGCTCGTACGTCAGACGACTGTGATGGAACGCCGCGCGGTCGTCGGCTGGAAAGTGCGGCAAAGCTACTTCCAGAAGCGCGCCGGCCTATCGACGGTGACCGCACTAGTCGGCGCGGGCAGCGGCGCGTACGCGGCCCTGGACGCCGACAGCTCCGACGCCCTGGGGCTGGCCGCCAACAACGGTGGCCGCTGGGCTCGAGAACTCCTGCCGTAAGCTCACCGAGCCAAAGGGACATTTCCCGTAGTAAGTGACGTCAGCTGGCCGCCTGACCGGACATTTCACGGGAAAAGTGCCGTCTGCCCACCACCCGTAGACCGCACATTCTCCGGATAAAGTGCGCTCTGCCTCAGCCGACCAGGCCGCCGGCTCGGACCAGGCCACGAGCGGCAGTGGGGAAGTCCGCGGCCAGTAGGCCCGCCGCAGCCAGGACGTACCGCGAATCACACCGGACATCGGCGTCCAGCAGAACACTTCGGGCGCCGCCACGGTCGTCGAGCACAGCGGCTACCAACGCCTGCCGCTGGCTCGCGCTCGCGTGCCGCAGCACTCCCCCGGACAAAACCACGGTTGTCGCCGATCGAGCGGATGCCCCGGCGGTGCCGACGACTCCGTACGCCGCCTCGGCTCGAACGTGGCGCCGAAGAGCAACGATCACCGCAAGTTCGGCGAGTCGGAGTTCAGTGCGCCGATCCTCATCGGTCTCCGGAGTAGCCGTACGACCCAGTCGCGTACCAGCCGACGCGGCAAGCGCGGACGCCTCATCAGCCGACACCAACCGCTCGCTGACCGCAGCGGCGACCAATGCATCGGCGCTCCAACGCACTCCGAGGTCACCCTCGACGGTTCGCCGGCGACTGGGTACGCCGACCGCTGCCTGACCCAGCATGGCCTGCTCGGCATCCGGGGAGAGCACGCAAAACACGTCGGTGGTCGCGCCACCCACGTCGACGACCACAACGCTGCCCATCGGGGGCTTTCCCCGCTCGGCGCGGAGCTCCTGCGCCAACACGGTGACGCCGCCCATGACTGCATCCGGCGTGACGGCCCGGACCAAACCGGGAAAGTCTGGATCCGCGGACAGCCCCTTGCCGCCGATGACGTGCTCGAGGAAGACCACACGAATTGCTGCTCGCGCTGATTCGGGATCCAGCTCACCGATGTCAGGCAGCACGTTGTCCGCCGGTACGACGGTGCAACCCGCCTCGGCCAGGGTTGCGCAGACCTGCTCGCGGACGATGGCATTGCCGGCAACCACGACGGGTACATCCACCCTCGCCCCGGCGAGCGCCGCGGCGTTGTGCAACAGCACGCTGGACTCGCCACCGTCGGTCCCCCCGACGAGAAGCACGACATCGGCGGCCGCCTCGCGCAGGCTGACCAGGCCCGCCGCTTCGAGTCGGCCGGCCGACACGTGCACTACTCGGGCACCGGCTGACAGCGCGGCTCGATGTCCAGCTTCGGCGCTGATCTCACGTTCGTACCCGACCACGGCCAGCCGCAGACCCCCGCCGGCGCTGGAGCACACGAGGAACTCCGGCTGCACAGCGACACCCGCCAGCTCTGTCCGGACAGCGCGGATGCCCTCCATCACATCGGGATGAATCGTCGTCGCGTGCTCGGCCGTACCGAGCAGACTTCCGGTCTCGACGTCAACCGCGGCCGCTTTGGTGAAGGTCGACCCCAGGTCCACGCACAGAGCAACGGGGCCAGACACGAGCCAAAACGTACGCCGAGCCCACCCAGCGCACGCCGCGTGCCGCACGTCGCACGCCCGCGTCCGCTCGGAACCGACCCGCGCCTTACTGCGTCACAGGGCGTCGACGAATTCGGGGGAGCCATGCGCACCACGCCGCCGCCGCGGGCCGAGTTCTGGATCATGCCCGACCTGATCGGGTCAAACCTCGCCGAGGCAAAGGGCGCGATCTCGTTCGTCACTTACAGCAGCCGCGGCGTGAGAACGACGTCGATCGATGCGACGGGTCAGGGGCGCAACGGCCCCCCCGACACCGAGTGGCGGGTGCGCTGGCAGTCGCCGGCAGGCGGCGATTGGATCGGCCCCGGGTCGGTCGTCTCGTTCTGCGTGGCCCTGGACGCGGACGTGGGCATGAGCTCAACAGGTGGCACAGACACGGCAACAACGACCGCAGCCCCTCGGCAGCGAATCCACCCGCAGTCTGACGACTGATGGAGCGCCGGCGCCTACCCTCGCGGAGTGCCCGGTCCGAC
>JALZIX010000400.1 GCA_030860025.1 Actinomycetota bacterium | reverse complement strand
AGTCCGGGGCTGCTGGCGCCTCGACCGTGCTGGCGTTGGCCGGGTCACCACCCAGAACGTATTCAATGGCATCGTTGTCGATCAGGTTGTCCTCGCCGAAGGACAGGATGCCGAACGACGCTGCGGCTGGCTCACCTGGATCGGTGAAGGCCAGTGGACCGGAGAAGCCATCCAGATCGACATCGCCACCGGCTTGGACGATCGCCAGGCACGTGGCGTAGTCGGTGCACACCTCACCGCCGGTGGTCAAGCCGTTGACGAAGGGCGCGAAAGTGGTAGCGGCATTGGTGCGGGCCGTCTCGGCAGCCAGAGCGGCCAGGACGACCGCGTCGTAGCTCTCCGCGGCGTAGTTGAAGTCGACCAGCGCTGGATCCACCTCGAGCAGGCGGTTCTTGAAGTCTTCGCTGAGTTCGGTCAGCGGAGTCGTGCCGCGCATGCCGGTAAGGGATCCGGGCTCGGTGAACTTCTCACCGAGTGCGTTTCCCATGTTGCCGTCGGATCCGTAGACGTTGACCTGCTTGGCCTCGTCTCCGCCGCCGCTGTCGCCGCCGCCGCCGCCGTCATCATCGCTGCCGCCACATGCGCTGGCGGCGAGCAGAAGGGCAGTGGATACGGCGGCGATGCGCCCTAGTTTGCCGTTGACCATCCGGTGACTCCTGTGTTCATGCAGGCCCTAGACGGGCGTCATCAATATCCGCCCGGAGGGCGGCACCGCGCCAACCGTAGTCCGTGGAGCGAGATCTAGTCACGTCCTGGGTGACCCTGAGCGGCAGACGTGACCGAGCCGTGACCACGTACCGCGTGCTGCGCCTGGTCGTGACCGTTCCGGGTCATGGGCCGAGTCCCTGGTCACCCCGCCGGGCGCCGGTCTCGCCGGCCTCGCCGGCCAGGACCGCCTCGGCGATCGATCGCATCGACTTGCGTCGATCCATGGCAGTGCGCTGGATCCAGCGGAAGGCCTCCGGTTCGGACCAGGAATGCTGAGTCATGAGTTGACTCTTGGCCCGGTCGATGGCCTTGCGCGACTCGAGCCGTTCGGTGAGGTCGCCGACCTCCGCCTCGAGGGCAGCGGTCTCCTGGTAGCGCGAGACCGCCATCTCGATGGCCGGCATCAGGTCATGCTTCTGGAACGGCTTGACCAGATACGCCATGGTGCCGGCCAGTCTTGCCCGCTCCACCAGGTCGCGCTGACTGAAGGCGGTCAGGATGACGACGGGCGCGATCCGGTCCGCAGCAATTCGCTCAGCGGCGGTGAGCCCATCCATCACCGGCATCTGCACGTCGAGGATCACCAGATCCGGCCGTAGCTCAGCCGCCAACGCGACCGCTTGGGAGCCGTCGCCGGCCTCCCCGACCACCCGGTAGCCCTCCTCCTCGAGCATCTCCTTGAGGTCGAGGCGGATCAAGGCCTCGTCCTCCGCGATCAGGACACGACGGCCGCTTGCTGCCGCCTGAGCCGCCGCCTCGGAAGGGTTCACGTTGGGGAGAGTAATGGGAGCCGCGCTCCTGCGCGCGGTCGCCGTCACGCACTGGCAGCCTTCGGTCAGCCCCGGGATTGGCCGGCGATACAGTCACCGATCACGCCGGGTTGATGGAATGGAAGACATGGTGCCCTCAAAAGGCACTGTCCGAAAGGGCGTGTGGGTTCGACTCCCACACCCGGCACTCGTGTCAGATCTCGAATAGTGCCTTGGCTAGCGTGCCCGACATGAGTTCCTCCGCAGCGGGGCACATGAGTCCCGAACAGTTCCGCGACCACGGCCGCAAGGTGCTCGACTGGATCGCCGGATATTGGGAGCGGGTGGAGAGCCTGCCGGTGCTCTCGCAGGTAGCGCCAGGGCAGACCCGCGCGCAGCTTCCGGTGCATCCGCCGCAGACTCGCGACGACCGCTGGCTCGAATCGTTGCTGGCCGACCTCGACGCGGTGATCCTGCCGGGGATCACGCACTGGCAGCACCCGCGCTTCATGGCGTACTTCCCAGCCAACGCCTCGGGCCCGGCTGTCCTCGGCGACCTGCTCAGCTCGGGCCTGGGGGTTCAGGGAATGCTCTGGGCCACCGGCCCGGCCTGCACCGAAGTGGAGCAGGTCATGCTCGACTGGCTCGTCGACCTGCTCGGGCTGCCCGCCGACTTCAGAAATGAAGGGCCAGGTGGCGGGGTGATCCAGGACTCCTCCTCCGGCGCCAACTTCGTTGCCCTGCAGGCCGCACTGCACAAGGCCAGCGATGGCCGCAGCATTGTCGACGGAGTCCGCGCAGGGCACGTCGTCTACGCGTCCAGCCAGACACATTCGTCGGTGGAAAAGGCCGCCCGGATGGCCGGGCTGGGATCCCGAGCCATGCGGGTCGTCGACGTCGACCCGAAAACCCTCGCGATGAACTCGGGGCACTTGGCTGACCTCATCGCCGCCGACCGAGCCGCCGGGCTGATCCCCAGCATGGTCGCCGCGACGATCGGCACGACGTCGACGACCGCCATCGATCCGGTCGCCGAGATCGGCGCCGTCTGTCGCGCGTCTGGAGTCTGGCTGCACATCGATGCGGCCTACGCCGGCGTAGCGGCGGTTTCCGCGGACCTGCGCTGGATCAACGACGGGGTGGCGGACTACGCCGACTCCTACTGCACCGACCTGCACAAGTGGCTGCTCACAAACTTCGACGCTACGGCCTTCTGGGTACGGGAGCGACGGCACCTGACCGGTGCGTTGTCGATCCTTCCCGAGTACTTGCGTAACGAGGCAAGCGACTCCGGGACGGTAGTTGACTATCGCGACTGGCAAATCGAGCTAGGACGGCGCTTTCGAGCACTGAAGCTGTGGTTGGTCATCCGCTGGTACGGAGCAGACGGGCTCCGCGCACACATCGAGACCCACGTCGCGATGGCCCAGGAACTCGCGGCGTGGGTGCAGGCCGATGATCGGTTCGAGGTCGTTGCTCCGCACCCGCTGGCGCTAGTCTGCCTACGGCCGATCTGGCCCGGCCATGACCCCGAACAAGCTGATCGACTGACGATGTCGGTGCTCGAGTCACTGAACAGCACAGGTCAGGCCTACCTCACGCACACAAAGGTCGCTGGTCGGGCGGTCATCAGGGTGGCCATCGGCGCTCCCACCACAACCGGAGACGATGTGGCCCGCGTGTGGGAGCTCATCCAGGCCGAGGTCGCCGCACGAAGCTGATCGGCTCCCCTGCGGCGGTCAGCCGGCCCGGCGACGCCGGATCAGACCTTCCTGCACCACCGTCGCGATGTGCGAGCCGTTGTGCGACCAGATCTGGCCCGTACACAGCGCCCGCCCTCCGGAGGCCGAGGGCGAGTCCGAGGAGTACAGGAACCAGTCGTCGGCCCGGAACGGGCGGTGGAACCACATCGCGTGGTCCAGGCTGGCCGGCATCACCTCAGGGTCGGCAAAGGAGATGCCGGCTCTCCTAGCTCCGGCCTCGAGCAGCGAGATGTCGCTGGCGTAGGTCAGGACGCAGACGTGGATCGCCTGATCATCGGGCAGCCGGCCGTCGGCACGCATCCACACATATCCATCGGTGTCCGGGTCGGCGTCGGAATCGCCTGCCCACGGGCTGCTGCGATAGCGCCGGTCGATCGGTCGTGGGATGCGGGCGAAGTCCCCGATCTTGTCCGCGACCGGGGCGATCAGATCGGCGAAGTCCGCTAATTCGTCGGGGCCGGGGCCCCCGGGCATCGGGAGGCTGTGCTCGATGAAGCCCGGCTCGGGGCGCTGGAACGAGGCCGACAGCTGAAAGATCGCCTCCTGGCTTCCGTTCTGGCGCAACTGCTTTGCCACGACCCGACGAGTAGTGAAGGACAGGCCGTCACGGATCCGGTCCACTTCGTACTTGATTGGATTCCGCGGATCTCCTGGCCGCAGGAAGTATGCGTGCAGCGAGTTCACCGGTCGATCGTCGGGAACGGTACGGCCGGCGGCCACCATCGCCTGGCCGGCGACCTGCCCGCCGAAGACGCGCTGCAGTGAAACATCGGGGCTGGTGCCCTCGAAGACGTCCTCCTCGATCAGGGTGAGGTCGAGCAGGTCCACCAAAGAATCGACCGCATGCTGCCCCGTAATCGGCCCCGGTGGCGGCGGCAACTCATCCGGTGTGCGCGGCACGCTCGAGTCGCACGCCGAATCAGTACTCGTCACCGACCCGATGCAGCCTGATCAGGTTCGTGGTACCCGGGACGTTGGGCGGGGATCCGGCAACGATGACCACGAGATCGCCCTTGGTCAGGCGGCTGCTCTCGATCAGCGCCTTGTCCAGCTCCCGGACCATTTCGTCGGTGTGCCGGACTGAGGGCACGAGGAAGGTCTCCACCCCCCAGGTGAGCGCGAGTTGGCTGCGTACCCGGGGTTCCGGGGTGAACGCGAGCAGCGCGAGCGGGGTGTGCAACCTGGCCAGCCGCCGGACGGTGTCGCCGGACTGGGTGAAGGCCGCCAGCGCCTTGGCGCCGGTCAACTCCCCCACATCCTTGGCCGCCCTGGTCAGCACGCCGCCAGTCGTACGGGGAGCAGCTAGCAGGGACGGTACGACGGTGCTGTCACTCTCGACCGAGTCGATGATGCGCGCCATCGTGGCCACGGAAAGGACGGGGTGGCGCCCTATCCCGGTCTCACCGGAAAGCATCAACGCATCCGCACCGTCGAGCACGGCGTTGGCCACATCGGATGCCTCGGCCCTGGTCGGTCGGCTGGCGGTCAGCATCGACTCCAGCATCTGGGTCGCCACGATGACCGGTTTCGCGTTCTCCCTGGCGATCTGGATCGCGCGCTTCTGCACCATCGGTACCTGTTCCAAGGGCAGTTCCACGCCGAGATCACCGCGAGCGACCATGAGTGCGTCGAAGGCCCGGACGATTTCGCGCAGTCGGCCGACAGCCTGCGGCTTCTCGATCTTGGCGATCACCGGGACCTTGATCCCGACTTCCTCCATGACGGCGCGCACCGGATGCACATCCGCCGGGTCGCGAACGAAGGACAGCGCCACGAAGTCCACCGACAGCCCGAGCGCGAAGCGCAGATCGGCGGCGTCCTTGTCCGACAGGGATTGGGTGCTCAGCAAACTGTTCGGTAGCGACAGACCCTTGTTGTCGCTGACCTCCCCGCCCTCGACGACGAAGCAGCGGATGTCGTGACCATCGACGTCGATGATCTTCAGCGACAGCTTCCCGTCGTCGACGAGGATCTGCTCACCGATCTCGACCTCATCGGCCAGCGCCGGATAGGTGGTACCGACACGGTCGGCGCTACCCTGCCGAAGTTCGCCGGTGGTGATCACGATCTCGCTGCCGGCGGGCCAGTCGGCCCGCCCACCCACGAACTTGCCGAGTCGGATCTTGGGGCCCTGCAGATCGGCAAGGATGCCCACGGCACGGCCGGTCCGATTCGAGGCCTGGCGCACGTTCTGGTATGCCGCTTGGTGGTCGGCGTGGCTGCCGTGGCTGAAGTTCAACCGGGCGACGTCCATGCCCGCTTCTACGAGGGCCTGGACCCGTTCCGGACTTGCCGTCGCCGGCCCGATGGTGCAGACGATCTTGGCTCGCCGAGACATGCAGCCGAGCCTAGGTGCCGCTGGGTCGGGTCACCGCAGCGCCATGCTGGTGGGCGCGACCGGCTGCGGCAGCGCGGATTCTCCAGTGAGAAATCCGTCGACAGCGGCGGCCGCGGCGCGCCCCTCCGCGATCGCCCAGACGATCAGGGACTGACCTCGGCCCATGTCGCCGGCCACGAAGACGCCCGGGACCGTCGACTGCCAATCGGGCCCGCGGACCACGTTGCCTCGGCCGTCGATGTCCACCCCTAGGTCGTCGATCAGCCCCCCGCGCTGCGCGCCCGTGAAACCCATGGCCAGGAGCACGAGATCAGTCGGTAGTTCGCGCGCGGTGTCCGCGATCGGCGTGAAACGCCCGCCTTCCAGGGCGACCTCATGCAAGACGAGTGCGCGTACCCGGCCGGACTCGTCGGCGAGGAACTGCTCGGTCTCCACGGCGAACGTCCGC
>JALZIX010000394.1 GCA_030860025.1 Actinomycetota bacterium | reverse complement strand
GCCGGAACCGGCCTGCTAGCTGCTGCGTCAGGAGTACGAGCGGTCAGTGTGCCGCTCGGCAAACGGGGCGGCCATCGGTCGACCTTCGCTGCCCGAACTCGAAGGTGGTCGGCATGGCAAGTCTCAGCGGTGGGGCAAGCAGTTCGCAGACCGAACGCTCGGCTTCGACGCGGATGGCGATCTTGCTCATCTGGTCGCTGGTCGGACTGCTCGCACTCCGGACCCTGCTCACCTTCGCGTTCCTGGACAGCCTCATCGATTCATTCGGTGCGGATCGGGGGGATGCCGGCTTTGGCCGGGAGTATCTTGAGAGCGCGGCCCTGCCTACGTCCATATTGCCCTGATCAGCCTGGTCATCTTCGGCGGGCTGCTGGCCCTGTGCGCGGTCTTCATCGGCAGGGGTGCCCGGTGGGCGCGGATCACCGCGATCGTGCTGAGTGTCCTGGTCCTGCTCGGGGCGCTGTTGGGGATCTTCATCCAGGCCACAACGATCCTGTTCATCATCATCAACGTCCTCATCGCAGTCACGGCGATCGGCGTGATCTATTACCTGGCCCGTCCGGACTCAGCGCCCCGGTTGTCCTCATCGAGCCCAAGGCAGAGCGCACTACCCTCGGCTACATGCAGCCAGGTGGAGTTCCGGACATGCAGGCGATAATGCAGCAGGCCGCGCAGATGCAAGAACAGATGATGGCCGCTCAGGAGGCGCTCGCCGCCGCTGAGTTCGTCGGTAGTGCAGGCGGTGGCCTGGTCAGGGTCACGATCAGCGGATCTGGAGAGATCACCGCTGTGACGATCGACCCCAAGGTGGTCGACCCGGACGACGTCGAGACTCTGCAGGATCTGATCGTGGCCGCCCTGCGCGACGCGAGCCGCCAGGTAACCGAAATGGCGAGTCAGCAGATGGGACCCCTCGCTGGTGGTCTAGGCGGCCTCGGTCTGCCGGGGATGTAGGGAGCATGTACGAAGGTGCGGTCCAGGATCTGATCGACGAACTGGGCCGCCTTCCCGGTGTCGGGCCCAAAAGCGCGCAGCGCATCGCGTTCTTCATCCTCGGCTCGGAGGCCGCCGACATCAGCCGACTCGTCGCTGCCCTGAACCGGGTTCGCGACGAGGTCCGCTTCTGCTCCATCTGCGGCAACGTCGCCGAAGCCGAGGAATGCAAGATCTGTCGGGATCCGCGGCGCAGCCTGGACGTGATCTGCGTCGTCGAGGAACCCAAGGACGTCGTGGCCATCGAGCGCACCCGCGAATTCCGGGGGCGCTATCACATCCTCGGCGGGGCGATCAGCCCGATCGAGGGGATCGGACCCGAGGACCTGCGCATCCGGGAACTGATGGCCCGCCTCGCCGACGGGGCCATCACCGAGTTGATCCTGGCCACCGACCCCAACCTCGAGGGTGAGGCGACGGCGACCTACCTCGCCCGGCTGGTTGCCCCCATGGGGATGACCGTGACGCGCTTGGCCAGCGGGCTGCCGGTGGGTGGCGACCTCGAGTACGCCGACGAAGTCACTCTCGGCCGCGCCTTCGAGGGCCGTCGCACCGTCACCGCTTGACAGTCCGACAGGCCAATCCGCACGCCAATCCGCACATTCTCCGGAGAATGTGCGGTCTGCCGTCGACCAGATGTGACTTTCTCCGGAGAATGTGCGGTCTGCCGCTTAGATAAAGGTCTGGTCTCGGCCGCGCTGCAGGGTCGCGGGCGGGTCTCCGTACGGTCTATGGTCCAAAATCCAACCGGAGTGCCCCCGGGCCGCCGGTCATGCCTGACCCGGGCCTGACGGACGGCGCGAGCAACGATGCTGAAGGCAGGTAGCTACATGCACCGATCAAAGAAGCGTCTGACCGCCATTGCGGCAGTCTCGATCGCGGCCTTGGCCTTGTCGGCCTGTGCCGAGAGCGAGCGCGAGCCCGGCAGCGGTGACGGCGGCGGCGGCGGCACGTTCGTCTTCGGCGCAGCCGGTGACCCCGGCTCGCTGGACCCCGCGTTCGCAACCGACGGCGAGACCTTCCGCGTCACTCGTCAGATGTTCGAGGGGCTGCTCGAGCCAGGCGAGGGCTCTGCCGAGCCTCAGCCCGGCCTTGCCGAGTCCTACGAAGCCAGTGAGGACGGCCTGACCTACACCTTCCAACTCAAGGAAGGCGTCAAGTTCCACGACGGTACGGACTTCAATGCCGAGGCCGTCTGCTTCAACTTCGACCGCTGGTACAACTGGGAAGGATTGGCGCAGAGCCCGGCTGTCTCCGGTTACTGGCAGGACGTCTTTGGCGGTTTCGCCTCGACTCCGGACGTGCCCAACATCTTCAAGTCCTGCAGCGCGGAGGACGAATTTACAGCAGTCATCGAATTGACCCGGGTGACCGGTCGTTTCCCAGCAGCACTGACGCTCTCATCGTTCGCGATGTCCAGCCCAACCGCTCTCGAGGAGTACGCGGCGGATGAACTGGGTGGTAGCGACGAAGCCCCGACCCTTTCGTCGTACGCCCTCGAGCACCCGAGCGGCACCGGTCCGTTCATGCTGGACAACTGGGACCTCTCCAACGGTGAGGTCACGCTGGTCAGGTTCGACGACTACCACGGTGAGAAGGCCGGAGTCGAGAAGCTGATCTTCCGCACGATTCCGGAAGGCAACACCCGCAAGCAGGAACTCGAAGCCGGTGAGATCGACGGGTACGACTTGGTCGCCCCCGGTGACATCGCCGACCTGGAAGACGGCGGGTTCAACGTGCTGACCCGGCCAGCCTTCAACATCCTCTACCTGGGGATCAACCAAGGCGCTTCGGCGCAGATACCGCCAGATGCCGGGATCAACCCGGCCCTGGCCGACGTCCGGGTTCGCCAGGCGATCGCGCACGCGATCGACCGGGAGAGCCTGGTCAGTTCACTGCTGCCCGACGGCGCCCAGGTCGCCACGCAGTTCATGCCGGACACGGTGAGTGGCTACAGCACTGACGTCACGACCTACGACTACGACCCGGCGGCCGCGCAGGCGCTACTCGAGGAGGCCGGGGCGGTCGGCACCACGCTGAAGTTCTACTACCCGACCGAGGTCAGCCGTCCGTACATGCCTGACCCGGGTGCGATCTTCGAGGTGATCTCGCAGAACCTGACCGACGTCGGATTCGTCATCGAGCCGGTCGCCCTGGTCTGGAACCCGGAGTATCTGGACGCGGTGTCCAGCGGGCTGGCCGACATCCACCTGCTCGGCTGGACCGGTGACTACGACGACGCCTACAACTTCATCGGCACGTTCTTCGACGCCAAGGCCGAGGGCGAGTCGAAGCTGGACTGGGGCGGTTTCGTCAACGAGGACCTGTTCACCCAGTTCGCGGCCGCCGACGCCGAGCCGGACCCAGATGTCCGTGAGGGTCTGTACCAGGATCTGAACAACGACATCATGGACTTCCTCCCCGGTGTCCCGATCTCCCACTCCCCGCCGGCCCTCGTGGTCGCGGAGAACGTGGACGGACTGGTGCCGAGTCCGTTGACCGCGGAGGACTTCTCCACGGTCGTGTTCACCGACTAGGCGGGAGTGCCCGGCAGGTAACCGACGATGCTGAGATTCATCGTTCGGCGTCTGCTGCAACTGATCCCGATCCTGTTCGGGCTCTCGGTACTGCTGTTCGTCTGGTTGCGCGCTCTCCCGGGCGGGCCCGCAAGGGCTCTCCTGGGGGAGCGCGCAACCGCGGAATCCATCGCCGCGGTGACCGAGTCCCTGGGTCTGAACGACTCGCTGTTGGTGCAGTACGGACGCTTCCTGCAGCGGCTCTTCCAGTTCAACCTCGGGGTCTCCACGCAGACCGGGCGGCCGGTCACCACCGAGTTCTTCGAACGCTTTCCCGGCACGGTGGAGCTCACGGTGGCGGCACTGCTCTTCGCGATCGTGGTCGGGATTCCGTTGGGGTATCTCGCGGCGCGCAGGCACGGGGGTGTTCTGGACTCCGCCTCGGTGATGGCTTCCCTGCTGGGTGTGACGGTCCCGGTCTTCTTCCTGGCCTACCTGTTGCGGTTCATCTTTGCCGTCGAGCTGCGCTGGCTGCCAGGTTCGGGCCGTCAGGACGTCCGGATCGATGGAACGCATCCCACCGGCTTCTACGTTCTCGACGGCCTGCTGACCCGCGAGTTCGATGCCTCGTGGGACGCCATCCTGCACCTGATCCTGCCGGGGCTGGCGCTGGGCACGATCCCGTTGGCCATCATCGTCCGGATCACCAGGGCTTCCGTCCTGGACGTGGTGAACGAGGACTTCGTACGCACGGCTGAGTCCAAAGGCCTTGCCACGTCGACGATCCGGAGCCGGCACATCCTGCGTAACGCCATGCTCCCGGTGGCGACGACGAT
>JALZIX010000392.1 GCA_030860025.1 Actinomycetota bacterium | reverse complement strand
ATCGTCGTCGGGATCACCCGAGTGCCGGAGCTGTGCCTGTGGGCCAACACCGACTCGCCGCAGGCGGTTACCAGGAACCCTTGGGATCCCAGCCGTACGACCGGCGGCTCCTCGGGGGGAAGTGCCGCAGCGGTGGCGGCTGGAATGGTTCCAATCGCGCACGGGGCCGACGGCCTGGGCTCGCTGCGAATCCCGGCAGCCAGTTGTGGGCTGGTCACACTCAAACCGGGCCGGGGCATCGTGCCGTCGGGACTCGGGACATCCGACTGGTTCGGGATGGCCGAAAACGGCATCCTCGCCACGTGCGTCGAGGATCTTGCCCTGGGTCATGGTGTCCTTGCCGGGATTCCCACGCCAGACCTGGCCGGCGGGCCGGACGCCGAGCTTCGGATCGGCACGTCCACGCGCAGCCCCCTGGTAGGTACGCGGCCCGATCCGGACAGTCGATCCGGCGTCGACCGGGCAGCTGCAGCCTTCGCCACACTCGGACATCGGGTGGCGCCGGTGCGGGTGCCCTACCCCACCTCGTCTGCTCTGGCACTCATCCTCCGCTGGTTCGCGGTCTCCGCAGCCGACGCTGCGAGTTTCGGTGCGGTCACTGCGAGACTCCAACCCAGGACGCGCGTGCATGCCCAGCTGGGGGGCTTGGTGATCAAGCTGGGCATGGTCCGGCCGCAGTCTGTCCGTGCGTTCCGGGCTCGCCTGAGCGGGCTGTTCGACGGCGTGGACATCGTGCTCACCCCGGTGCTCATCGGCACGCCCCCAGCCGCCGAGGACTGGCACCGGCGTGGCTGGCTGTCCAATGTGCTGACCTCCTCTCGCTTCGCTCCGTACCCCGCGGTCTGGAACCTGGCTGGCTACCCGGCGATGAGCATCCCGATGGGAACACGTGGCGATGGTCTTCCGTTGGCAGTACAGATGGTCGGGCCACCGGGTAGTGAGGCACGATTACTGGCCGCCGCAGCCGCTCTCCAACGAGAGCTTCCCTGGCAGCGACAAGCCGCATCTCGAGACACGGAGCGCAGATTCAGTTAGTCGAACACGCGTTCGATATGCTGATCGAGCTTGGAGAGGGCGACAACGCGCTGCAGAGCAGATAGGCAACGCCGGTCCGCCGCACGACTGACCCGACGCTAAGAGCAGGAGGACAGAGCTTCGATGGACAGGCTGGTCGTGCGCGGCGCTCGCGAGCACAACCTCAAGGACGTCCACCTCGACCTGCCGCGCAATGCGATGATCGTCTTCACCGGTCTGTCGGGTTCGGGAAAGTCCAGTCTCGCGTTCGACACGATCTTCGCCGAGGGCCAGCGCCGGTACGTCGAGTCATTGTCTGCCTATGCCCGCCAGTTTCTCGGGCAGCTGGACAAGCCCGATGTCGACTTCATCGAAGGCCTTTCCCCGGCGGTGTCCATCGACCAGAAGTCGACCAACCGCAACCCCCGCTCGACGGTCGGCACGATCACCGAGGTGTACGACTACCTGCGGCTGCTCTATGCCCGCGCCGGGCAGCCGCACTGCCCGATCTGCGGTCGGGTGATCGCCAAGCAGACTCCCCAGCAGATCGTCGACCAGGTCCTCGCTCTCGAGGAGGGCACCCGATTCCAGGTCCTCGCGCCGGTTGTACGCGAGCGCAAGGGTGAGTACGCCGACCTGTTCTCCTCGTTGCAGGGACAGGGCTTCGCCCGGGCCCGGATCGACGGCGTCGTGCATGCCCTGACCGACGCGCCGAGGCTCAAGAAGCAGGAGAAGCACTCGATTGAGGTCGTCATCGATCGGCTCACGGTGCGGGCTAGCTCCAAGCAGCGGCTGACCGACTCCGTCGAGACGGCTCTACGGTTGGCCGGCGGGCTGGTCGTGCTCGAGTTCGTGGACCTCCCAGAGGACGACCAGCATCGAGAGCGCACGTTCTCCGAACACCTGGCCTGTCTCTACGACGGGCTTTCCTTCGAGGCCCTCGAGCCGCGCTCGTTCTCGTTCAACTCGCCGTTCGGCGCCTGCGTGACGTGTCACGGCCTGGGTACTCGGATGGAGGTCGACCCCGAGCTGCTGATCCCCGACCCGGGCCAGTCGCTGGCGGAGGGCGCGATCACCCCGTGGGCGTCGGCCCACGTCGCCGATTACTTCGGCCGGCTGCTGGGCGCCCTGGGCGACGAGATGGGCTTCACCCTCGACACGGCGTTCGTCGACCTGCACCCCGAGTCGCAGCGGGCGCTGCTGCACGGCCACGAGCAGAAGGTGCATGTCCGCTACACCAACCGGTACGGCCGCGAGCGTTCCTACTGGACGACGTTCGAGGGCGTGATCCCCTACGTCGAGCGGCGGCACGGCGAGGCGGAGTCCGACACCAGCCGGGAGCGGTTCGAGGGCTTCATGCGCGAGGTGCCGTGCCCGGCTTGCCAGGGCACCCGGCTCAAGCCAGTGGTGCGTGCGGTCACGATGACCGCGACCGACGGTGACACCCGCAACATCGCCGAGGTGTGTGCGTTGCCGGTCGACCGAGCGGCCCGGTTCCTCGCTGACCTCGACCTGTCGCCGCGCGAGCGGCAGATCGGCGAGCGGGTGCTCAAGGAGATCCACGAACGGTTGCGCTTCCTGCTAGACGTGGGGCTCGACTACCTCACCCTCGACCGACCGTCCGGGTCACTGTCGGGCGGCGAGGCGCAGCGGATCCGGCTGGCGACGCAGATCGGCGCCGGGCTGGTCGGCGTGCTCTACGTGCTCGACGAACCCTCCATCGTGCTGCACCAGCGCGACAATCACCGGCTGATCGACAACCTGGTGC
>JALZIX010000243.1 GCA_030860025.1 Actinomycetota bacterium | reverse complement strand
ACACGATGCCCACCGCGACCGCACCCTGACATTGAGCCCGGACACCCACGGCGCCGGCGGCTACCTGCGGGCCCGCCTGGACGCGGAGGGCTACGCCACCCTCACCGCCTACCTGCACGCGGCCACCGCCCCCGGACTCACCCCCGACGCTCAGGAACAGCCCCGCGCCGACGGCGACGGCCGGCATCTCGGGCAACGCCGCCACGACGCCCTGATCGAAGCAGCCCGGCAGATGCTCACCACCGGCGGGCTGCCCAGCAGCGGCGGGGTCAAGCCCCGGATCGTCGTGACCCTCCCAGCAGCCTGCCTCACGAACAGGACCGGCGCCGGGAGGCTGCCCGACGGCACCCAACTCAGCCCCACCCTCGCCAGACTGATCGCCTGCGACGCCGACCTGATCCCAGTCATCATCGACCAGAACGGCAACCCCCTCGACGTCGGCCGCACCCGCAGGCTGTTCACCGGCGGACTGCGCACCGCCCTGGAAGTCCGAGACCGCGGCTGCGCCTGGCCCGGCTGCGACCGCCCGACCTCCTGGACGCAGGCCCATCACATTGTTTCCTGGCTGGACGGCGGCACGACCACCCTCGACAACGGTGTCCTGCTCTGCCTGTTCCACCATCACGAGATCGAAAAAGGCGACTGGACCGTCACGATCCGAGGCGGCCGGGCCTGGTTCACCCCACCCACCTGGATCGACCCAGACCAAACCCCCCGGATCAACCCCATGCACCACCCACCACCCCGCGAATGAGCGACTACCCACCGTCGCTGCTGGGTCGTGAAACCTGGCTTGTGTCCTCGTCGGCGTGGGCGATGTGTCGCAGCTGACCCCAGATGAGCACCACAAAAATCGCGGACCCAATGAAGGCGAACCAGAAGGGCGCCGTCACGCCGAATTGCTGGGCAAGCAGTCCGCCGACCCCCGCGCCGACGACCAGTCCCCCGAAGACACCGATGAGGTTCACGCTGCCGACGCGGCCCTGCAGCTCGCTGGGCACAGCGCGTTGCCGGATCGTGATCGAGGTGGTGCCCCAGATGAAGGCGTGCGCCCCGAAGACGAAGAACACCGGCATCGCAACGTACGGGCTGGTGGCCAGCGCGAGGGCCAGGTGCGTGAACGTCTCGACGATCAGGCCGATGCGCATCAGGTTGCCCAGGGTTACGTGTCGGGTGATCCAGCCGTAGGCCAAGACGCCCAACAGGCCGCCCGCCGCCCCGACCGTGGAAAGCAGGCCGAACCCGACGGCACCGAGACCGAGTCGCTGGGTGGCGTAGAGGACCAGGACCGACCAGGCCGCCCCGAACGTCACATTGAAGATCAAGATGGTAAGTACCAGCGTGCGGACCGCCGCGTGGTGCCACACCCACCGGATGCCCTCCGCGATGTCGTGCCGCATCAGGGTGGCACTCGTCCGGTCACGGCCATGGGGCGGCAGGACCACCTTGGTGATGAGCATGGCCCCCAGCAGTACGACGACGGCCTGGGCGGCGAAGGGCCAGGCCATTCCTACCGCGAACAACGCCGCACCGACGGGCGGGCCGGCCAGCTGATTGATCGTGATGAAGCCGGCCTGGACGCGCGCGTTCGCAATCGCGAGGTCGTCGCGGTGCACCAGCATCGGCAACAGCGTGCTGGTGGTGTTGTCCGCGAACACCTCGGCGGTGCCGAGCAGGAACATCGCGACCAGCACCAGCCAGATCGACACCACATCGGTGACCACGGCGGCGGTCAACATCAGCAGCACGCCGGCGCGGAGCACGTCCACGGTGACCACGATCAGTTTGCGGTTCAGCCGGTCGGCCAATGCGCCGGCGAAGAGGCCGAACAGCAGCGGCGGCAGCCACTGCAGCAGGGCCGCCATGGCGACCAGGAACTCCTGGTCCGTTTGCGAGGCCACCAGCAGCGGACCCGCCGCGATCGCGATCCCGTCTCCGAGGTTGCTCAGCCAGGTAGAGGACAGCAGCCAACGGAACCCCGAGCCCAGCCGAGCGGGGGCCAGGGTCTCGAGCAGACGTGTCACACCCGGACGCTAACCAGCTGTGGCGTCTCAGGTCACTCGAATACCGTCCAGCGCTGGGTCGGCTGTCGCCGCCGAGCACTGGGCTGGGTCAGCGCACCTGGCCGGTTCCGGTGACGACATACGTCGTTGTGGTCAGTTCGGGCAGGCCCAGGGGCCCGCGGGCGTGCAGCTTCTGAGTCGATATTCCGATCTCGGCGCCGAAGCCGAACTGGCCGCCATCGGTGAACCGGGTCGACGCATTGATCATCACGGCAGCTGCATCCACTCCCGCGACGAACTGGGTGATCGCCGAGGCGGAATCGCTCACGATGGCCTCGGTGTGGCCTGTCCCCCACCGTGCGATGTGTTCGACGGCCTCTGGCAAGGAGTCCACCACACGCACGGCCATGTCGAGGCTGAGATACTCAGTGGCCCAGTCCTCGTCAGTGGCCGGAACGACGTCAGTGGCAAGGCGGACCACGTCGGCATCCCCATGAACGCTCACCCCTTCGGCTCGCAGCGCGGCCACAATCTGCGGGAGGAAGCCATCGGCGATCTGACGGTGCACCAGCAAGGTCTCCGCGGAGTTGCACACCGAGGGTCGGCTGGTCTTGGCGTTCAGCACGATTGCTTTGGCCATGGCCAGATCGGCGTCGGCGTCCACGTACACGTGACAGTTCCCGACCCCGGTCTCGATCACCGGGACGGTTGCTGTGCTGACCACGTGCTCGATCAGTCCGGCACCACCGCGAGGGATGACCACGTCGACCAGCCCACGAGCGGTCAGCAGTTCGGCGACGGTCGACCGATGGGCACCCACGAGTTGGATCGCTGCCGCTGGCAGCCCGGCGGAGGCCAGCGCCGCGGCAAGGATCGAGACGATCACCCGATTGGTCTGGTAGGCCGAGGCCGAGCCCCTCAGTAGGGCGGCATTGCCGCTCTTGATGCACAGCCCGGCAGCGTCGGCGGTGACATTCGGTCGTGCCTCGTAGACGACTCCGATGACACCCAACGGCACACGGACCTGGTTGACCTGTAGGCCATTGGGCATCCGTGATCCCCTGATCACCTGTCCCACCGGATCTGGCAGGCCGAGGAGCTCGCGCAGCCCGTCGGCCATGTCAAGCACCCGCCGCTCGGTCAGGCGTAGCCGATCGAGCATCGCGCTCGACGTGCCACCGCCCTGCGCGTTGACAAGGTCCGATGCGTTCGCTTCGAGGATCTCCGGCAGGTGCTCGTGGAGCGCTTCGGCCATGGCCGCCAGCGCGGCATCCTTGCGCTGGCGGGAGGCCGCAGCCAGCACGCGGGCGGCGGTACGGGCCTGCAACGCCTGCTCCCGCACGCCGTCCCGCTGGTCGACGGCGGCTTCTTGGCTCACGACAGAAGCCTACGCATTTTACGGAGTTACTCGAGTCAGGTCAGTTCGGCGAAGTCCTCGGTGGCTTTTGTCCTGCCCGCCACGATCAGCACATCATCCGGTTCGACCACCGTGTCCTGCGTGGCATAGGTGAAGTCCTGCCCGGTGCGTTTGATGCCGACGACGGTCACGCCGTACTTGGACCTGAGTCCGGCCTGTCCCAGTGACTTCCCGACCGCCTCCTGCGG
>JALZIX010000351.1 GCA_030860025.1 Actinomycetota bacterium | reverse complement strand
GGGGAGCAGCAGACCCGGGTACGTCATCTGCACGAGCAGCTCACCGATTCAAGGCGCCGCCTCGACGAGATCCGGATCGACGTCCGGCGGGCGGAGAACCGTCTGCGCAAGGCACAACAGGCACTCGTGCGTCAATCGAAGTGAGCGCGCGAAGCGCACCGCCCGCAGTGCTGGTCGGAGGCGGCCAGCGCGGCCTCGCGTCCATGGAGGTGGCGGTACAAACAGCCAAGTTTGCCTATTGACGGAGCGCCGGACCGAGGGCACTCTTTGCGTTACCGATCTGTGATGAAACACCTGCGGACGGTGAGCGGGGGCCAAAGCTTTCACCACGGAAGTGCCACTATCGAGCACCTGACACCGTCGCACTGAGGAGCAAGCGCTCGAGCTGACGAGTGCTGCCGACCCCGCCGGGGACGGGCAGAATCGGCTCCATGAGTTCGTTCCAAGTGACCTTCGATTGCCTCGAACCTGCTCGGTTGACTCAGTTCTGGGCCACTGCGCTCGGGTACGAAGTCGAACCACCGCCGGGCGGCGCCCCAAGTTGGAACTCCTATTGGCGCAGCATCGGCGTACCCGAGGATGAGCTCGACGACGACGTCGATGCCGCCGATTCGCTCATCGATCCGGCCGGACTCGGTCCGCGGATCTGGTTCCAACGGGTGCCCGAAGCCAAGACGATCAAGAACCGCTTGCACCTCGATCTGTCGCGCGGAGGCGGCCGAGCAGTCCCACTAGCGCAGCGGCGCGAGCGCGTGCTTGCCGAGGAGACTCGGTTGGTTGCAGCGGGTGCTCAGCGGCTGCGCGTCCTGGAGACCGAGGGATTGGACCACTTCGGCGTGGTCATGGTCGACCCGGAGGGCAACGAGTTCTGCATCCATTGAGGAACGCCTCCTTGCCCGGAGAAACGCGTTTACGACGTAAGTGCGCGGGTACGAACTCAGTTCTAGCCCCCTCACCGAAAGCGAGTTTCTGCAATGAGTAGCTCCCGCAACACCGTTGTCCGTGCGATGCACGACCTGGGCGCCGCCGCGTGGTTCGGGGGCTCTCTGGCGGGCGCGATCGGCATCAATGGCGCCGCCAGTGACCTCGACGATCCGGCCGAACGCGCCAAGGTCGCAGCCAACGGCTGGGCTCGCTGGTCGCCGGCCCAAGCCGCCGCGATCGGCGCTCACGCCATCGGCGGACTCGGCCTGATGCTGGCCAACCGCAACCGGGTCAAGGACCAAGCCGGGGTCACGTCCAACACCCTCGTCAAGACCGCGATCACCGGACTGGCGATGGCCACCACCGCATACAGCGGGATCCTTGGAGGCAAGATCGCCACTGCAGAAGATGCCACCAGCGAAGGTGCCACGAATCCGAGTGCGCAGACACCAACTGATGTGGCCGCTGCTCAGCGCCAGCTCAATCTCCTGCAGTGGGTCAATCCGGCGCTGACCGGCCTCATCGTCATTCTCGGCGCCCAGCAGGGGGAGCAGCAGCGTCCGAAGGAGCAGAAGGCCGGCAAGATGAAGAAGGTCCTGCAGCGCACCAATTAGGGGCCTGCGCCCTGCGAACCGTTAGCCCGGCCGGTCGGCAGACGCTCCAAGCAGGGGCCTCTGCCGACCGGGCCGGCCTCACCCGTGAGGGAAGTCCTCGCCGGTGTATTCACGTGGCTCGACCAGTACCAGCCAGTTGCCCGAGACGTCCCGAAGGATCGCCTCCACGCCGTACGGGCGCTGCGCGGGCGGCTGGACGAAGTCGATGCCCTTGGCCGACAGTTCGTCGTAGGTCTTCTGGCAGTCGTCGGTCTGCAGGCCGACGCCGCCCATCGACCCGTTGGCCAGTGCCCGCCGTACGGCTCCTGCCATCTCCTGGTCCAGGGGCGGGCCAGGGATCATCAGCGTGACGTCGAGTTCGGGCTGGCTCGGGTGCCCGACAGTGACCCAGCGGAAGCCATCGCCCAAGGTGACATCGGTGCGCTCCTCGAAGCCCAGCATGTCGACGTAGAACTTCTTGGCCTCGTCCTGGTCGGTGCAGTAGACGGTTGTGAGGGAAACGTTTGTGATCATGGAGCGAACCTACGGCGCCCGACCGCTGGCTGGCTTCTCGGAAATTGCGGAGTTCGGAGTCCGGTCACTGAGCCCGTGCATGAAGACGTAGCAGCCAGGGATTCGTGGTGCGCCGTGTTCGGCGAACTTCGCCTGGTAGGCCGACGGGGACGTTCCGACGAGCTGAGCGAAGCGCGTACTGAACGACCCGAGGCTGCTGTAGCCGACGAGGTGACAGACCTCGGTGACGGTGAGGTTGGTGGCCCGCAACAGATCCTGGGCCCGTTCGATCCGGCGCTCGGCCAGGTAGAGAGCCGGCGTCTTGCCGTACGTCGCGGAGAAGCAGCGCAGGAAGTGGTACTTCGACACACCGGCTGAGGCCGCCAGCGCATCGAGATCCAGCGGCTCGGCGTAGTGGCGATCGGCCAAGTCGCGGGCGCGGCGCAGGTGTACGAGCAGCGGCTCAGGGACGCTCAGCATCACCGTCGAGGCTAGCGACGCGACGCGGTCGCGGGGGAACCGCTTTGGTGTCCTGAGCGTCCATGCGTTGCCGACCTGTTGCGGCGCGGTTTCTCTCCCTCAGGAGGCACGGCCATGAGCGTTCGACTCTGGATGTTCGACACCGAGCTTGCGAAGGTCAAAGCGCTGGTCGGGTCGGGGGACATCGACGCGGTCGAACACGTGCTTGCCGCGCATGAGGCCGAGTACGGGTACGAGGCGGAGCCCGAGGTGGTCCAGGCGCTGGACCAGATTGTCAACAACGGGAAGTTCGACGAGGCGAACGAACCCGACCACTGGGCGGCGTACTTGCTGGCGCACAAATGCTCAAGGAATCTGACCTCCTACGACGGTGAAACGACACGGTGGGCGTTCTCGGACTTCGCCGAGTGGCTCGCGGTCGTCGCCGATGACCCACGGCTGACCGAACTTGCCGAGTACCTCTCGGACGGGCGCAATCTTGTCACCGGAGAGCGCGTGGGCTTCGCCGAGCATCCGGCGTGCTACCTCACCCTCGACGAAGTCCGCTACATGCTCGCCGCCTTCGAGCGACTCAGTGAGACTTACACGGACGAACTGATGCGTGCTGACCTCATGCCGCTGTTGGCCGAGCTCTCCACTGCTGGGCGGGATCTGTTCGGCTACGCCAACTAGGGCTGGCCTCGCCATACGCCGCGGGGCACGAACTGCACGTTTCAACGGCGTACGTAGCGTGCAGTTTGTGCCTCGCCACGAGCGTCAGCCCCTGTGGGAGGCCAACGCCGGCGCCGCCAGCTCCCTGAGGTTCACCTGCGGCCGGGCGCCGAAGTGGGAAATGATCTCGGCCGCGGCGATCGACCCGAGCCGGGCGCACAGTGGCAGTTCCAGGCCGTGGGTAAGCCCGTACAGGAAGCCGGCGGCGTACGAGTCCCCGGCGCCGGTCGTATCGACGATCGTCTCGACCGGTTCGGCGGGCACCTCATGCAGCTGACCGTTGGCGGCGATCAGCGAGCCCTTCTCGGAGCGGGTGACAGCCACGATCTCGCACCGGCCGACCACCTCGGCCAGCGCCTCGCCCAGCGTGTCGACCTCGTACAGGGCCCGCACCTCGTCCTCGTTCGCGAACAGGATGTCGACGTCGTTCTCCACGAGCGACCGGAATTCGTCGCGGTGTCGCTCGACGCAGAACGTGTCGGACAGCGTCAGGGACACCTTGCGTCCGGCCGCGTGCGCAGCCGCCATCGCCGTACGGAAGGCCTCCTTGGCGCGCGGCGGATCCCAGAGGTAACCCTCCAGGTACGTGACTTTCGCGCGCGCCACGAGATCGGTGTCGATATCCTCCGGCCCGAGCTCGATCGCGGCGCCGAGGTAGGTGCTCATCGTTCGTTGGCCGTCGGGGGAGACCATCACCAGGCAGCGGGCCGTGGCCGGGCCATCGGTCAACGGAGCGGTCTCGAACAGGACACCGGCGGTGCGGATGTCGTGGGCGAACGTGGCGCCGAGCTGGTCGTCGCGGACCTTGCCGACGTACGCGCCGGTGGCCCCGAACGATGCAGCGCCGGCCATTGTGTTCGCACACGATCCGCCGGAGATCTCGATTCCCGGCCCGGTGTCGGCGTAGAGGGCCTCGGAGCGTTCGGCATCGATCAGCGTCATGCTGCCCTTGGGCAGTCCGTGCGCCGCGATGACGTCGTCGGCGGCGTTGGAGATCACGTCGACGATGGC
>JALZIX010000329.1 GCA_030860025.1 Actinomycetota bacterium | reverse complement strand
GGGGGCGACTAGCGTCGTTCTCCGTGATCAGCCCCAGCTCACCGGCAGATGTCCCTGGCCTGGACCCGGAGACCAACGCCCGCTGGCAGGCACGGTTTCGTGCTCCGCGCGTCACGCTTCCGGATTGGGCGATCGAGGCCCCCTCCCGCTGCCTGTACCTGTCTGACCAGAGCGGCACCGTCGAGTTGTATGCCTGGGACCGCGTTGCCGACACGCACCGCCAGGTGACCGATCGTCCCACCGGCACGCTGTCCGGGAGTCTGACTCCAAACGGCGAGGCGATCTGGTGGTTCGCCGACACCGATGGCGACGAGTGGGGCACGTGGATGATGCAGCCCTTCGCCGGCGGTTCGGACGTCCCCGCTACGGAGGGGATCGAGTCTGCCTACTCCGCCGGACTCGACATCGGATCCGGGCTCGCCGTGATCGGGCGGAGCACCGACGAGGGAACCCAGATCCTGCGCTGGATCGAGGGCAAGCCGATTGTGACGCTGTACGAGCATGAGGAAGCCGGCTACGTCGGCGGGCTGTCCCGTGACGAAACGCTTCTGGCGCTGGGACATTCCGAGCATGGCGATTCCAGACACATGGCGGTGCGCATCGTGTCCACTGTGGACGGGTCGACCGTTGCCGAAAAGTGGGACGGGGACGGTCTCGGCCTGTCGAGCGCTGGGTTCGCGCCGCTGCATGGGGACCCCCGCCTGTTGGTCGTACACGAGCGACGGAAGCGGCCCGAGCTGCTGATCTGGGATGTCCTGGCGGACAGCGAAACTGAGATCGTGCTGGACCTTCCGGGTGAGGTCACCGGTAGTTGGTACGCCGATGGTGCCGCGCTGCTCATTCGCCATGAGCACGCAGCCAGGAGCGAGCTGTTCCGGTATGGCCTCAGCGACTCATGCCTGCATCGGCTGGACACCCCGGCCGGGGTCGTCGGAGCAGCTACCGCTCGCCCCGGCGGCGTGGTGGAGTTCGCCTGGTCTTCGTCGGTGCACCCACCGTCCATCCGAACGGTCGGCGGTGAAGAGGTGTTCACCGCGCCAGGAGGCACACCGCCCGCTGCCTTTCCGGTGGAGGACGGGTGGGTCGAGGGACCGGGTGGCCGGATCCACGCCCTGCTCGTACGCCCGCCGCAGGGGGGCGCTCCGTACCCGACGGTCTTTCTGATCCACGGCGGCCCCGAATCCGCAGACGAGGACGCATTCCGCGCCCGCCGAGCGGCTTACGCCGAGGCCGGCTATGCCGTCGTGCATGTCAACTACCGCGGATCCACCGGGTACGGGTCGACCTGGCGGGATGCGATCACTGGGCGGCCCGGACTGACCGAGTGCGAGGACATCGCCGCCGTACACGACTGGGCCGTCTCCGCCGGCTTGTCCGACCGCGCCCGCTGCATCCTGTCCGGTGAATCCTGGGGCGGCTACCTGGCTCTGCTGGCGCTGGGCACTCAGCCGGAGCGTTGGGCAGCCGGCGTCGCAGAGGTCCCGGTCGCCGACTATCTAGCGGCCTACGAGGACGAGATGGAGGGCCTGCGTGCCTTCGACCGCGCACTGTTCGGCGGTTCACCGGAAGAGATCGGCGAGGTCTACCGGAAGTGCTCCCCGATCACCTACGTCGACGAGGTAAGGGCCCCGCTCTTGGTGATGGCCGGCGCCAACGACCCCCGGTGCCCCCTTCGCCAGATCGAGAACTACGTGACCGCGCTCACCGACCGAGGTCACGACCACGAGGTGTACCGCTTCGATGCCGGCCACGGCAGCCTGGTGGTCGAGGAGACGATCCAGCAGATGGCGGCCGCGCTCGACTTCTGCCTACGCAGGGTTCCGGTCCGCTAGAACCGCTGGGCGACTGGAACGTCGAGTTCGCCCAACAGACCTCGTACCCGGCGTTCGATCTCGTCACGTCAGTCCCTTCCTCGTTGATTGCGCTCCCCTTCATCGGAACCGATCAGATCGGCGGCCACTTCGGACGGGTGCGGAAAGAGCAGCCGGATGAGCAGGTAACCGATCACACCGCCAATGACCTGCATGAGCACGAACATCGTTACCGAGGCTGGCGCGATTCCGGCGAAGCTGTCGGAGAACATCCTGGCGACGGTGACGGCCGGGTTGGCGAAGCTGGTGGAACTGGTGAACCAGTACGCGGCCGTGATGTAACCGCCCACGGCGTACGCGACCCGATCGGCCCGACCTGCCCGGACCGTGCCGAAGATGACGAGCATCAGGCCGAGGGTGGCGACGACCTCGCCCAGCCACCGGCCGCCCCCGGTGCGCTGGTGCGTCGAGATCGACACCGCAGCGTCGCCGAACATCAGGTTCGCCAGGACGGCGCCGAGGACTCCACCGGCAAGTTGCGCCGCGATCAGTGTGGCTGCCGCGAGGCTGCCTATCGCGCCGAACGCCCGCTCGAGCAGCGTGACGATCGGGTTGAACGCGGCCGACACCGGCTGCAACGCAAGGATCAACGCGACCAACGCGGCGCCGGTGATCAGGGAGTTCTCCAGCAGCTGCAACCCGACGTCGTCAGGCGATAGCCGCTCGGCAGCTATGCCGGAACCGATCACGGCAGCGACCAGGAACGCGGTCCCTACCGCCTCGGCGGCCGCGCGGCGGGTCAGATTGACCATTAGGCAGCCGGTTTGACCGCTCGCACAATCGCCCCGTGCATTCCCGGCACTGCCTCGTGCGTGAAATCCACTGTGGCGTCAATGAATCCGGCGGCAGACAGACCGTCGAGATACTCGGTACGACTCAGGGCTCCCGCGATGCAGCCGACGTAGGTTCCCCGTTCGGCTCGCTGCTCAGGAGTCACGTCGTCCGCGGCGACGACGTCCGAGATGCCGATCCGGCCGCCGGGCATAAGAACACGGAACATCTCCGAGAGCACCGCCGGCTTGTCAGTGGACAGGTTGATCACACAGTTGGAGATGACCACGTCCACAGAAGCATCCGACATCGGGATGCTCTCGATCGTGCCCCTGATGAATTCAACGTTGTCGACACCCGCTTTGGCAGCATTCTTCCTCGCCAAGTCGAGCATCTCGTCGGTCATGTCGACTCCGTAAGCGAACCCGGTCGCTCCCACCCGCCGGGCCGAGAGCAGGACGTCGATCCCGCCGCCCGAGCCGAGGTCCAGCACACGCTCACCGGCATGCAGGTCGGCAACCATGAGCGGGTTTCCGCAGCCCAGGCTGGCCGCAAGTGCCTCAGCCGGCAGTTCGTCCTGCTCGGCCGTGGAGTACAGACCCGCCCCGAAGGACTCGTCGAGCTCACGTGCGGCCTCCGAAGCGGCAGCGCTCGGACCGCAGCAAGAAGTGGGGCTCGCATCCGCTTTCGGATCCGCGCTCTCTGGCCCGCAGCAGCTGGCGCTCTGGCCACTGGTCACTGACCGGGCCGCGGCCGCGTACCGCTCCCGTACGTGCTCGCGCAGCTGGTCGTTCTCCTGAACAGTCATCATCACTCCTCGTATAGACCAATGTCGATGGGTGACACTATTGCTGCTTGTATCGACGTCTGTCAATGTATGAGATGCTGGCTGCATGACGACTGCCCGGGCAGACCCGCTGCAGCTGATCCAGTGCTGCTCCCCGACGACCGGCCGCGTCATGGATCTGGAGCAGGCCGAGGCCCTGGCCGGCGTGTTGAAGGCGATCGCCGAACCCACCAGGCTTCGACTGATCTCGCTGGTCGCCGCCCACGACGGCGCCGAAGCCTGCGTCTGCGAGCTCACCGATCCGGTCGGGCTCTCCCAACCAACCGTGTCGCACCACTTGAAGGTCCTGGTCGACGCGGGCCTGCTCGACCG
>JALZIX010000029.1 GCA_030860025.1 Actinomycetota bacterium | reverse complement strand
GTCATGCAGTGCAGCGTTGAGACGGTGTAGAGGAACGGTCCCAGCGGCAGGTCGAGGTTCTCGTGCAGGTGGCTGGAGGCCTTGATGTCAACCATGAGGAATACGCCGTCATGCCGCAGCGCCGTCGCGATCCTGGCCAAGACTTCTGCAGGCTGGGCCTGGTCATGGATCGCATCGAAGGCGGTGATCAGGTCGTATCCCTCGACGACCGCGAGCCCGGCGACGTCGCGCACCTCGAACCTCGCATTTGTCAGGTTCAGCTGGCGCGCTTCGGCTCGCCCCGCCTCGATAGCCTCAGCGGAGAAGTCGTATCCGGTGAAGCGGCTGTTCGGGAAAGCCCTGGCCATCAGGTTCACCGCGTGCCCTTGTCCGCAGCCGATGTCGCCAACGTCCAGACCCTCGCGCAGCCGGTCGATCACTCCCGGCACAAGCGGCAAGATGCCCTCGATCAGACTCGCATCGTGCACCGTCGCGCTGTCCTCGGCCATCAGTCGGTGAAAGCGCGGGTAGGCGCTGTACGGGACGCCGCCGCCGTTCACGAAACAGTCCACGATGGGCTCCTCGACAGCGGCGAGGAGTGGCACGAACTGCATCAGATGAGCAAGGTTGTCCGGACCTGCAGCGCGCGTGAGGTAGGCGGCATGCTCGGCCGGCAGTCGGTATGTCGCGGTCTCCGGGTCGTGACTGACGATGCCTGCGATGGTCATGGCCGCGAGCCATTCACGTACGTACCGCTCCTGTAGGCCGGCTGCCGCCGCGATCTCCTGACTCGTGCCCGGCGGCGATGAGCTCATCGCGTCGAAGAGGCCGACCTGGTGCCCGATGCTGGTCATCAACGCCACGGACGCGTCGTTCAGGATGCCGACCAAGCGGTCGGCGAACGCGTCGGCGACAGATGCATCGAACTGCGAGGTGCTCCTGTCAGGTGTGGTCAAGGTGCGTTCCGGTGCGCTGCCGGTGCTCGCGGCGGTCGTCTCCGTGGTCGTCATGCCGTGTGTCCCTCCGGTCTTTGAGGAGCATCGCGCTCGTCTGGCGATGACGCTAGCTAGGGGTAGGGCGCCACGGCATCGGGCAGATCATGTGTCTGCTGACCTGCCGATGGGGCATCTGATGCAGTCAGATCAGGCGCCCGACCGCTGCCGGGTGAGCTGGTGCTCGTGAGCCCAGGTCGCCGCCGCAGTACGGGACTTGACGTCGAGCTTGGCGAAGATGTTCGCGAGGTGGCGGCCGACGGTCTTCTCGCTGATGAAGAGGGCGGCGGCAACCTCCTTGTTCGTGGCGCCGGCTGCTATGTGAGACAGCACCTCGACCTCCCGGAGGGTGAGCCCACCAGGCGGATTGCTGCGCAGGCGCACCTCGGACATGAGTCGCATCTGCAACGCGGCACCTAGTTCTGTGAAGGTGCGGGTGGCCGCGTCCATTTCCACCGCTGCGGCATTGGCATCGCCGGTCATCGTGTAGGCGCGGGCCATCAATACGCGAACCGTGGCTGCCTCGTAGGGCGCGGGCATGTCGCTGTATCTCCGGAAGGCCTCCTGCAGCGTGGCGAGGGCCTCGGCAGGTTGTCCCTGTGCCAGGCGGACTGCCCCCCGGGCATGACCGGCCCACGTCGTGAACCCTGAGGTGGCATAACGAGCCGCGATCTCGTCGAGCTCAGCGCTGGCTCGCGCGGCTGTCGGGACCTCACCGCTGACCAGAGCTACCTCCACGTAGGCGGCCAGCAGTCGAACTCTGCGGAACGGGGAGTGCGTGCTGTCGGCTAGCGCGATCCGCAGCTCCGAAAGGGCCTCGTCGGTCCGGCCTTGAACTATTCGAAGGAGGGCAAGTCCTGGCTGCGGGTAGCGCCCCAGCTCGCCGGCCCGTCGGTATGCCTGTTCGGCTGCGGCGAGGTTGTCGCCGAGCCGGTGCAGGTCGGCCAGCTGGTAATGCGCCTCGCCGATCACGGCAACGTTCATCTCGGAGAGTTCCGCACAGGCGATCGATGCCTCCGATGCGGCCTGTGACCACTGGCCACCGATCTGCAGCAGCTGGACGCGATGAATCCGGCAGATGCCGAGGAACATGACCGCGCTGTCGAAACCCTCGCACCAACGCTGTGTCGCGGCGGTCCAATGCCTTGCTCGCCGGATATCGGCGAGGTCGTGGCAGACGCTCATCAGCTGGCAGTAGATGTTGCCGGCCCATTCCGGTGCCAGGTCCCCGGCAAGCACCGGCAACATCGCCTCGTCCAGGAGCGCCAACCCGTCGTCCACCTGGCCTCGCTGAATCGCCACCAGGCCTTCAGAGACCAGGCCGAGAGACACCAGGGTGGGCGACGTGAACCGATGGCCGATCTCTTGGGTCTGCCGCGCACCAACCCGAGCCGACTCCAGATCACCGGTCTCAAGCGCCTCGGAGGTATCGAGCCAGATCAGGAATCCGTGTTCGACGCTCTGCGGCTGGTCCTCGAGAAGTCGTCGCGCCCGGCTGATCCACCCGGATCCGATCTCAATCTCACCGCGAAGGAGCCAGGTGAATCCGATGTCCAATGCGTTCATCGCCGCCCTCAGCGGGCGGCCCTCCTCGAGGAAGTGCCGATGGCATTCCTCCGAGATCGTCAAGGTTTCCTTGATCAGGCCCAGCCACCACGCAGCGTCGGCCAAGGCGTGCAGGTCGTCGGCGGCAAGTGAGCTACGTTGCCGCGCCGTTTTCAGGCTCCGATAGGTATCGGCCCAATCGCGCTTGGCATAGGAAGCGCGGGCCGTGGCCAGCAGCTCTGCCAGTTCTGGCATGGAATCAAGGTATCGCCGCCCACCCCGAAGAGGGCGCTCAGCGACATCCAGGCGGCTCGCTACCCCGGTGCGCGGGTTCTACGGTGCGGGCCGGAGAGACGCTGGTGCTGGCCTCCCGCATTGAGCAACTGGCAGGATCGGGCGACACCGGCTCAGCCTGAACTTCGGGGGCCAGCGATGAACCGACGCGTCGGCACCGGCCGCACCGCTGCCTTGCTCGCCGGCGCCGTCCTCTCCGCGGGACTAGTTGCCTGCGACAGTTCACGAACCAGCCCGGCCGCGACGGACCTCGCCACGTCTTCGCAGATGCCGCCCGCGGATCCCTGCGCTGGCTCCACGCCTGCTGACCTCACCAGCATCGGGGTGGTTGTGGATGACCAAGAAAGGGCGGCGGTCGTACACGTTCCGCGGGTCGACCACGATGAGAACGGGCTGCCCGTTGTCCTTGGTTTCCATGGCTTCGGCGGCACAACAGATGATTTCGAGGGCGATACCGGTCTCGTGGCCACGGGCGACGCGGAGGGTTTCGTCACCGTCTTCCCGGCAGCACTCGGCAACCCATCGAGATGGGACGTCCGCGATCCCGAATCTCCGGACCTGGCGTTCGTGGACGCCTTGCTCGACGATCTGGAAGCGCGGATCTGCATCGACCGGAATCGCATCTATGCCACCGGATTCTCCCAGGGGGCGACGATGGCCAGCGCAGTCGGCTGCAGCCGGCCCGACCGGTTCGCAGCGATCGCCCCGGTGGCGGGAACCTATGGTCCGATGTGGCGCGACATCTGCGCCGGCGAGCCGGTTCCGGTCATCGGTTTTCACGGGGTACTGGATCCAGTTGTTCCCTATCACGGCGGCACGGATGCGGGTGGCCGGCCGGTCATCGGAGCCGACCAGTGGGCCACTGAGTGGGCGGACATGAATGCGTGCATGGCCGGCCCTGAGGCGCAACCGTCGATCGGCGATGTCCAGCCACTGTTCTGGACGGGCTGCACCGCGGCCGTCGAGTTCTATCGAGTGACCGGGGCTGGCCACAGCTGGCCGGGAGGGCCTCACGATGACCCGGAGATGGGCGGATCGAGTGAGGCCGTTTCGGCAAATGATCTGATCTGGAGCTTCTTCGAGCGGCACTCCTTGGACGGCTAGCCAGGAGCGACCCCCTGCTTCGCCTACCCCGCGCACCGACTCACCGAGTGGTTACTCGGCGTGTTGGGGCACCAGGTAGGCAAAGGGGTCATACCTAGCGCGGGATGATGGCGGCATGACCCAGCGGTTCGACTGTTCCGACGACACTCAGCGTCGCGATGGGCTCGAGGCAGCGGCCACCGCCATCCGGGCCGGCCAACTGGTCATCCTGCCCACGGACACCGTCTACGGAATCGCCGCCGACGCGTTCACCCCGCGCGCCATCACCGGTCTACTGGCTGCCAAGGGTCGCGGGCGAGCGATGCCGGTGCCCGTGCTGATCGCCGACACCGACACCCTCGAGGGTGTCTCGGTCAACCTGAGCTCCGCCGCGCGCCTGCTCACCCGAGCGTGCTGGCCGGGTGGGTTGACCGTGATCGTCGAGCACCCGCCGACCCTGGCCTGGGACCTCGGTGACGCTCAGGGGACGGTCGGCGTGCGCGTCCCCGACGACGACATGGCCCGCGACCTGCTGCGGGAAACCGGTCCGCTGGGGGTCTCCAGCGCCAACCGTTCCGGCCGCCCGCCGGCCCGCACCGCCGACGAGGCGATCGAGCAACTCGGTGACGTGATAGCGGTGGTGTTGGATGACGGTCCTCGACTCAGCGGCGAACCGAGCACGATCGTCGACTGCACGTCCGATCCGCCTCGCGTGCTTCGGGTCGGCGCAGTTCCGGAGTCCCGCTTGCACTATCTCGTCCCCTCCCTCCGTACGGTGGCAGCCGAGTCCACCCCCGAGCCGGAGCCCGTTTCAGCACCGCCGAGCCACGAGGAGCACAACAAGACATGAACTTCCCGACGTATTGGGGCCCCGATTTCAACGCCCTTCGGGAGATCGACCCGGAGATCGCCGACGTTGTTTTGGGCGAGCTGGACCGGCTGCGCGGGGGACTCCAGCTGATCGCCAGTGAGAACTTCACCAGCCCCGCCGTACTGGCCGCCCTCGGGTCGACGCTGTCCAACAAGTACGCCGAGGGCTATCCGGGTCGGCGTTACTACGGCGGCTGCGCCGAGGTGGACAAGGCGGAGGAGATCGGTATTGCTCGGGCGAAGGAACTGTTCGGCGCAGAGCACGCCAATCTCCAGCCGCACTCAGGGGCCAGTGCCAACCTGGCGGCCTACGGTGCCTTCATGTCGCCGGGCGACACGCTGCTGGGCATGGCGCTGCCGCATGGTGGGCACCTCACACACGGGACGAAGGTCTCGTTCTCCGGCAAGTGGTTCAACGCCAAGCACTACGGCGTAGGCAAGGAGACCGAACACATCGACTACGACGAGGTCCGTGACCTCGCCCGTGAGCATCGGCCCAAGGTCATCGTCTGCGGTGGCTCGGCAATCCCACGGACCATCGACTTCGCCGTCTTCCGGGAGATCGCCGACGAGGTAGCCGCCATTCTGATCGTCGATGCCGCGCATTTCATCGGGCTGGTTGCTGGTCAGGCGATTCCCAGCCCCGTGCCCTACGCCGACGTCGTCACCTTCACCACGCACAAGGTTCTCCGGGGGCCGCGTGGCGGGGCGATCGTGTGCAAGTCCGAGCACGCCAAGGCGATCGACAAGGCGGTGTTCCCCATGATGCAGGGCGGTCCGCTCATGCATTCGGTGGCGGCCAAGGCGGTCAACCTCAAGGAGTGCATGAGCGCGGCGTACCGGGCCTACGCCCGTCAGGTCATCACCAACGCGCAGGCGCTGACGAAGGGACTCGAAGGGGAAGGTCTGCGCGCGGTCACCGGCGGCACCGACACCCATCTTGCGCTGCTGGACGTGTCCGAGGTGGGGGTGACCGGTGCGGAAGCGGAGTCCCTTTGCGATGCCGCTGGGATCGTGCTGAACAAGAACGCGATCCCGTACGACCCCCAGCCGCCGAGCATCGCCTCCGGCGTTCGGGTCGGCTCGCCGTCGGTCACAACTCAGGGAATGGGGCCGGCGGAGATGCGCCGGATCGCCATGCTCATCGGTCGGGCGATCCGGGACACGACCGGTGCAGAGACCGAGTCGATCTCGACCGAGGTCGGGGAGTTGGTGGCTTCGCACCCCGCCTACCCCGAGCCCGCGTCCTGACCGCTCAGATGGTCAAGCGGCGGTGACGAGCGGTGCGTGAGTACTCGGTCGTCCTGCTGACCGCGGCGATCATCACCTTCATCGCGACCTCGGTGATCCGCACCCTGGCCCGGCACTTCCGCGCGATGACCCAGGTCCGGGACCGCGACGTCCACGCCATCCCGACGCCGCGTTGGGGCGGGTTCGGCATGTATGCCGGTGTGGCGGCGGGGATGCTGGTCGCGCACCAACTGCCGGCGCTGCAGCGCACGTTCGACTACAGCTCGGAGACCACTGCCGTCCTCGTGGCCGGCGGGCTCATCTGCCTGCTCGGAGCCGTGGACGACCGCTTCGACCTGGACCCGCTGACCAAATTCGTGGGTCAGATCGCCTGCGCCGGTGTGATGGTGCTGCTCGGAGTGCAGCTGCAGTACGTCTACGTTCCGTTCGGTGACATCGGCACCGTCTCGCTGGGCTCCGATGTCGGTGTACCGCTGACGATTCTGCTCACCGTGCTTGCCATCAACGCCATGAACATGGTCGACGGGCTGGACGGCCTGCTCGTCGGCGTAGCTGGCATCGCCGCGCTGGCGTTCTTCGCCTATACCTATTACCTGGCCAGGACCGGGTACAACGACGTCGCGTCTGCGCCGGCGCTGACCACCGCGTTGCTGGCCGGCGCCTGCCTGGGCTTTCTGCCACACAACTTTTCGCCGGCGAGAATCTTTCTCGGAGACACCGGCTCCATGCTGATCGGCCTCATGCTCTCCGCTGCTGCGGTGTCGGCGGCCGGGAGGACCGACCCGCAGACCCTGACTTCCCTGGGCGGCGTACTCCCGCTGACCCTGCCGCTGCTGATCCCGCTTGCTGTTCTGGCCATCCCGCTCGTCGACCTTGTCCTGGCGGTACTGCGCCGAACCCGGGCCCGCCGATCACCCTTCTCGCCGGACAAGCAGCATCTGCACCATCGGCTGCTGGAGATCGGGCATTCCCAACGACGAGCGGTGCTCACCATGTACCTCTGGTCGGGGCTACTCGCCTTCGGCACGGTGGCGATCGCGATCACCCAGCAGACGATTCCCGTGCTGCTCGGAATGGCCGTTCTGGCCATTGTCGCCATCGTGTTGTCCCAGCTGCCCAAGATCGGCAACGGCACGCGAGAATCGGTCAGCCCAGCCAGGACCGCGCCGACTCGGGATTGATACAGTCGGTCGCTCATGTCCATGACTCCGACGCCGGTGCTGTTCCTCACGTGAACCCATCAGGAGGAACCCGCATGCAGGCCGCCAGCCGCGAGGCGCTGAGTAGTGTCGCGGCGGGACTCGACAAGGCGACCAAGGGCAGCTCCGCTGCTGTTCTACTGGACCTTGCCGACGAGCTCTTTGCAGTGGCCCGGGTCCTCGAGGGCCAACCGGCCTTGCGCCGTGCCCTAGCCGACACCTCGACCGGCGACGCCAACGTGCAACTGGCCACTGCACTGTTCGGCGGCAAGGTCAGTGAACGGGCGGCCTCCGTTCTGGAGTCGGCCGTGCGGGCGCGTTGGTCGTCTCCGCGAGAGTTCGCGGCGGGCTGGGAGCTATTGGCGATCCAGGCGGCCTTCGCTGCCGCAGAGGCTGACGACAAGATGGACACCGTCGAGGACGAGCTGTTCCGCTTCGGCCGCATCGTCGCCGGTCGCCCGGATCTGCAGCGTGCGCTGTCTGACCCTTCAGCCACCGACGCGCAGCGGTCCTCGCTGCTGCAGGCCCTTGTCGGCGGCCGGGTCCACCCGGTCACCGAACGCCTCCTCACCGCCAGTCTTATCGGGTCCCGAGCCCGTCGTGCCGAGCAGACCGTGAGTGAGCTCTCCGATCTCGCGGCGCTGCGCCGCGAGCGCTCGATCGCCTTGGTTGCCACGCCGGTCGCACTGACCGACGAACAGGAGCAGCGGCTCACCGACGAGTTGTCCCGGATCTACGACCGGCGGATCTCGCTGCACATCTCGTTGGAGCCTGAATTGATCGGCGGGCTGGTCGTACGTGTGGGCGATGAGATCATCGACGGAAGTATCCAATCCAGGCTCTCGGCGGCGCGGCAGCGTCTGGCCCGCTGAACTTCCCCGCGAACATTGATGTGACGATTCTCGAGACCGCCCAGCGACCGACCCTGATCCGCTATCCGACACCCGGCACTCAGACAGACAGGAGTCTCACATGGCCGAGCTGACGATCTCCGCAGAGGAGATTCAGAGCGCGATCGAAGACTACGTGTCCTCCTTCTCCGCGGAGGCCTCCCGCGTAGAGGTCGGAACCGTGGTGGACACCGCGGATGGCATCGCGCACGTAGAGGGTCTGCCTTCGGCGATGACCAACGAACTCCTCGAGTTCAGCGACGGCGTTCTCGGCGTGGCGTTGAACCTGGACGTGCGGGAAATCGGCGCCGTGATCCTGGGCGACTACCAGGGCTTGGCCGAAGGCCAACAGGTCACGCGTACCGGCCGGATCCTGTCCGTACCCGTGGGCGATGCCTTCCTGGGTCGGGTGATCAACCCGCTGGCCCAGCCGCTGGACGGGCTCGGCGACATCGACAGTGACGAGGAGCGGGTCCTGGAGCTGCAGGCCGCCTCGGTGATCAACCGGCAGAGCGTCTCCGAACCGCTGCAGACCGGGATCAAGGCGATCGACTCGATGACGCCGATCGGTCGCGGCCAGCGCCAGTTGCTGATCGGTGACCGCAAGACGGGGAAGACCGCGGTCTGCGTGGACACGATCATCAACCAGAAGCAGGCCTGGGCATCAGGCGACCCGGACGAGCAGGTTCGCTGCATTTACGTGGCGATCGGCCAGAAGGGCACGACCATTTCGGGGGTCCGGGCGGCGTTGGACGAGGCGGGTGCGCTCGAGTACACGACCATCGTCGCGGCCCCTGCCTCTGACTCCGCAGGCTTCAAGTGGTTGGCGCCCTACACCGGCTCGGCCATCGGCCAGCACTGGATGTATCAGGGCAAGCACGTCCTGATCGTCTTCGATGACCTGTCCAAACAGGCCGAGGCCTACCGCGCGATCTCCCTGCTGCTGCGCCGCCCACCGGGACGTGAGGCATACCCCGGCGACGTCTTCTATCTGCACTCCCGGCTGCTCGAGCGCTGCGCCAAGCTGTCCGACGAGCTTGGCGGCGGATCGATGACCGGTCTGCCGATCATCGAGACCAAGGCGAACGACATCGCCGCCTACATCCCCACCAACGTGATCTCGATCACCGACGGACAGTGCTTCTTCCAGTCGGACCTGTTCAACCAGGGCGTCCGCCCGGCCATGGCCGTCGGCACGTCAGTCTCCCGGGTCGGTGGTGCCGCCCAGATCAAGGCGATGAAGTCCGTGGCCGGATCCCTGCGGGTCAACCTCGCCCAGTACCGCGAGCTGGAAGCGTTCTCGGCCTTTGCCTCCGATCTGGACGCGTCCTCTCGGGCCACCCTGGACCGAGGTGCTCGGATCGTCGAGTTGCTCAAGCAGGACGTCTACTCGCCTTATCCGGTCGAAGAGCAGGTCGTCTCAATCTTCATCGGCACCCAGGGCCACGTGGACAAGGTGCCAGTCGAGGACATACGCCGCTTCGAGTCCGAGTTCCTGGACTACCTGCGCCACCACAACCAGGACGTCCTGGACACAATTCGGGAGTCCAAGAAGTTCGAGGACGACACTGAGGCGGCCGTGGTCAAGGCGGTCGGGGAGTTCTCGAAGCGCTTCACCACCACCGCTGGTCACTCGCTGGTCGGCAAGGAGGCTGAGGCCGAGGCCATGGATGCCGACGAAGTAGGCCAGGAGAAGATCCAGGTTCGCAAGAGGGCCAACAAGTGAGAGTGGCTTTCGCCGAGATGCGAGTGAGGATCGCAGCGAGCGCCAGCGAGCGAGGACCGGAGCAAGCGGTGCGCGCAGCGCACGAGGCGGTGTAACAGCATGGCGCAGATTCGCGAGATTCGGCGGCGGATCTCCACGGTCACCTCGACCAAGAAGATCACCCGCGCGATGGAGCTGATCGCCACCACGCGTATTGCGAAGGCACAGCAACGGGTTCAGGCTGCCCAGCCCTACGCCCGCGAGATCACCCGCGCCCTGTCATCATTGGCCGCCACGGCATCGCTGGGTCACCCGCTGCTCGTCGAGCGGGAGGAGCCGAAGCGCGCGGCCGTGGTCGTCGTCACCAGTGACCGTGGGTTGGCCGGCGGCTACACCTCGAACGCCATCCGGGCGGCCGAGGAACTCCAGTCGTTGCTACGCAGCGAGGGCAAGGAGCCGATCCTCTACATCATCGGCCGCAAGGGGATCGGCTACTACAGCTTCCGCAAGCGCGCGGTGGCCCACACCTGGAGCGGATTCACCGAGCAACCCAGCGCCGGGGACGCCCGCGATGTCGCCGACACGTTGATCAAGGCGTTCCTTGCCGGCGTTGACGACGAGGGTGACGACGCTGGAGCCGACAACATCCTCGGTGTCGACGAAATCCACCTCGTACACACCCGATTCGTCTCCATGCTCACCCAGGAGCCCACAGCCAACCGCATAGCGCCGCTCGTCGTCGAGGAAGTCGACGTCTCCGAGGAAGAGGCCGCGAGGATGTCCGACCTGCAACCTTCGTACGAATTCGAACCGGACCCCGACGAGCTGCTCAACGCGCTGCTCCCGACGTACGTGACCAGCCGCATCTACGCAGCACTGCTGGAATCGGCAGCATCGGAATCTGCGGCGCGCCGAAGGGCGATGAAAGCAGCTACCGACAATGCCGACGAGTTGATCCGCGGGCTCACCCGTGACGTCAACCAAGCACGCCAAGCCCAGATCACCCAGGAGATCAGTGAGATCGTCGGCGGCGCCGATGCCCTCGTATCTGTAGGAAGCGACGACTAAATGGCCAAGAGTTCTGCCCCCACCAAGTCAGCCCCAGCTGAGGAGGACAGCTCCGACTCAGCGGCGACCTCCGCGTCGGACAGCTCCGGAATGGCCGGCCGGGTCGTGCGGATCATCGGTCCGGTCGTCGACGTAGAGTTCCCGCGCGAGTCGGTGCCACCGCTGTTCCAGGCGCTCAACTGCGAGATCGAACTCGAGTCGGTGCGTAAGCGGCTGACCCTCGAGGTCGCCCAGCACCTGGGCGACAACCTCGTTCGGACGATCTCGATGCAGCCGACCGATGGCCTCGTGCGTGGTGCGGAGGTCACCGACTCGGGGGCCACGATCTCGGTGCCCGTCGGGGACCAGGTCAAAGGGCATGTGTTCAACATGCTCGGAGAATGCTTGGACGATCCGGACATCACCTTCGAGGGTGAACGCTGGTCGATCCATCGCAAATCTCCCGACTTCGACCAGCTCGAGGGCAAGACCGAGATGCTCGAGACCGGCATCAAGGTGATCGACCTGCTCACCCCGTACGTGACCGGCGGCAAGATCGGCCTGTTCGGCGGGGCTGGCGTCGGCAAGACCGTGCTGATCCAGGAGATGATCCGCCGGGTCGCCAAGAACTTCGGCGGTACGTCGGTCTTCGCCGGGGTCGGGGAACGTACCCGTGAGGGCAATGACCTGATCACCGAAATGACCGAGGCCGGTGTCATCCAGGACACCGCCCTCGTCTTCGGCCAGATGGACGAGCCGCCGGGCACCCGCATGAGGGTCGCGCTGTCGGCACTCACGATGGCGGAGTACTTCCGCGACGAGCAGAACCTGGACGTTCTGCTGTTCATCGACAACATCTTCCGGTTCACCCAGGCCGGGTCCGAGGTTTCTACCCTGCTCGGCCGGATGCCGTCGGCCGTGGGATACCAGCCGACCCTGGCCGACGAGATGGGTGAGCTGCAGGAACGGATCACCTCGACCAAGGGGCGCTCGATCACGTCGATGCAAGCCGTCTATGTCCCCGCCGACGACTACACCGATCCGGCGCCGGCCACGACGTTCGCGCACCTGGATGCCACGACGGAGCTCTCCCGGTCGGTGTTCTCCAAGGGCATCTTCCCCGCGGTGGACCCGTTGACGTCGACCTCACGGATCCTTGCGGCGCAGTACGTCGGCGACGAGCACTACCGGGTCGCCCAGGAGGTCAAGCGGATCCTGCAGCGCTACCAGGAGTTGCAGGACATCATCGCGATCCTCGGTATCGACGAGCTGTCCGAGGAGGACAAAGTCCTGGTCGGGCGAGCGCGGCGGATCGAGCGCTTCCTGTCCCAGAACATGTACGCCGCCGAGCAGTTCACCGGCCAGCCCGGATCGTTCCTGTCGGTGGCAGACACCGTGGAAGCCTTCGACAAAGTCGCCAAGGGCGAATACGACCACCTGCCTGAACAGGCCTTCTACCTTTGCGGTGGCCTCGATGACGTGGAGGCCAAAGCCAAGGAACTGGGCGGCGAGAAGCCTGACCGGAAGTCGGCGGCCAAAGCGTCGGATGCGCCAGCGGTCGAGGAGGCGGAAACCGAAGGCGCCTCGGATGAAACCACTGATGACGTTGCCGACGAGCCGGCTGCGGACGCGTCGGGCGCGGCCGGTGCGGAGGCCACCAACGATTCGGACACCGAAGTTCCTGGCGACTCGGACGCCGACGCGGTTGCCGAGCCAGTGAACGACCCAGGGGACGACGACGCACCAGAGGTACGCGACGAGCATGCCTCGGAGGACGCGTCCGGGGACCCGAATCTCAACCCCGAGCAGGACCCGGCGGCCGACGGCGGAGCCGGCGAGCCGGCGAAGAAGTCCTCCGATGAGTCCTAGTCCGGACAGTCACCGAGGAGACCCGTGCCGCTGAACGTCGAACTGGTAGCCGTCGAACGACAGATCTGGTCGGGCGAAGCTAGCCTCGTCATCGCGCGTACCACCGAGGGTGAGTTGGGTATCCTGCCTGGCCACATTCCGCTGCTCGGACAGCTTGCCGAGGGTGCGACCGTACGAATCGTGCAGGAGGAGGGCAACGAACTCGTCGTCATCGCGCACGGCGGATTCCTGTCGGTCACCGAGCGCGGGGTTGCCATCCTGGCCGACGTTGCGGAGTTCGTCTCGGAGATCGACGTGGCCCGGGCCCGGGAGGCTCTGGAACGGGCTCGGAATGCCGATGAGGATGACGAGGACGCTAGAGCCCGTGGCAGGCGCGCGGAGGCGCGGCTCCTGGCCGTCGGGGAAACGGTCTAGGCCCCTGCCATGCCTGGCGCGGAGCGTGGAGCGGCCAAGCGAAGCCGGGGACTGCTTGGCTGGGGTCAGGGTAGGTCGTGACGACGACCGGCAAGATCATTGCCGTATCTCTCCTGCTCCTGCTGTTGGTGTTGCTCATCGTCGGATTCGTGATTCGCCGCTCGTTGCTGCTTCGCGGTATCGGCGCAGTGGAGATCTGGATCAAGCTCTCACCTCGTCGGTGGTCGATCGGGGTCGGCTGGTTCGACGGCGACGAGTTGTCCTGGTACCGGGTCTTCTCACTGTCCCCGCGACCGGCCCGGGTACTCGTCCGGGGTCAGCTAGAGGTGCTGGAACGACAACAGCCCAGCGAGCGGGATGCGATCGTGCTCCCGCGCAAGACCGTCATCCTGGTCTGCAAGACGCCGCGCCGAACCGAGCAGGTAGCGATGAGTGCTGGCGCGGTGAACGGCTTGCTGTCCTGGATGGAAGCCCAACCCCCCGGGTATCCGATCCACGACGTCACGCCCGGCTGACTGGCCCGTCGTCGCCGGTAGCGTTACCGCGCGGTTTCCAGAGGACATCACCGTCGGGATTGGCGGTCCGGGCAAGGATGAACAGCAGGTCCGACAGCCGATTGAGGTAGCGCGCGCAGATCTCGTTGGTCCGTTCGGCGTCGGCCTCGATCAAAGCCCAGGTCTGCCGTTCGGCCCGTCGAACCACCGTGCGAGCGTGGTGGAGTAGGGCGGCACCGGGACTCCCGCCGGGCAGGATGAAGCTGTCGAGCTTGCCCAGCCGGTCGTTGAAGGCATCGCAGTGCCCCTCCAGACGGGTGACGTAGTCCTCGCTGAGCCTGATCGGGGGATAGGGCGGGTCCTGGATCACCGGCGTGCACAGGTCGGCCCCGACATCGAAGAGATCGTTCTGCACGGCGAGCAGAACCTCGCGTAGGTCAGGGCGCAGTTCACCCAGGGCCAGGGCCGTACCGATCACGGCATTGGCCTCGTCGACATCGGCGAAGGCAGCCAGCCGTACATCGGTCTTGCGCACGTCGGACATGTCGCCTAACTTCGTCGAGCCCTTGTCGCCGGTCTTGGTATAGATGCGGGTCAGCCGGACACTCATGACCCGCACGCTAGCGTGACGGGCTGGCTCGCAAGTCGGCGAGCCCGCGAAGCGCAAGGGGAGTGTGTGGATACCTTCGCCGTCAGCGGTGGCGCCCGGTTGGTCGGGACCGCCACCGTCACCGGTGCCAAGAACAGTGCGCTGAAGCTCATGGCCGCCGCGCTGCTGGCCGAGGGCACGAGCACGATCCATGCCGTACCAGACATCGCGGACGTCACGATCATGAGCGAGGTTCTGCGCCGGCTGGGTTGCGGCCTCGAGTTGAGTGCTGGGTCGGCGCGGATCGACGTACCGAGTCACCTCGGCACCGAGACCGACTACGACCTCGTACGACGGATGCGCGCGGCGGTCTGCGTACTCGGTCCCCTGCTGGCCCGCTGCGGCCGGGCGACCGTGCCACTGCCGGGCGGGGACAACATCGGGTCGCGCGGGCTGGACCTGCACGTCGCCGGGTTGACCCGGCTCGGGGCCGACATCCGCAATGAGCACGGTTTCCTCATCGCTACCGCTGATGAACTCGTCGGTGCGCCGGTCTGGCTGGACTTCCCGAGTGTGGGAGCCACCGAGAACCTGCTGATGGCAAGCGTTCTGGCCAAAGGTGCCACCGTGATCGACAACGCCGCCCGGGAACCGGAGATCGTCGATCTGATCTCGATGCTCGTGGCCATGGGCGCCCAGATCGAAGGAGCTGGCACGTCCACCCTCGAGATCGTCGGTGTCGAGGTCCTGCGCGCGGTGGAGCACGCGACAGTTGCGGACCGCGTCGTGGCGGGGACTCTGGCCTATGGCGCGGTCATGACCGGAGGAGACGTACTCATCCGTAACGGTCGAACCAACCACCTCGACGTACCGCTGGGCAAGCTCACTGATGCCGGGGCCGAGGTGACCGCAACCGAAGGTGGCTTTCGCGTCGTGATGAACGGCAGACCGAAGGCAGTCGACATCGTTACGTTGCCGTATCCGGGGTTCCCGACGGACCTTCAGCCGATGGCCGTGGGGTTGGCGGCGGTCAGCGAGGGGTCATCGATGATCACCGAGAACGTCTTCGAGGCCAGGTTCATGTTCGTCAACGAACTGGTCCGACTGGGAGCTGATGTCCAGGTCGACGGCCATCACGTGGTCGTTCGGGGTCGCGACCGGCTGTCAAGTGCGCCCGTTGAGGCCCATGACATCCGGGCCGGTGCCGGGCTGGTGCTGGCCGGGTTGGTCGCGGACGGCCGGACGGAGGTAAGTGGCGGGCATCACATCGTCCGCGGCTACCCCGACTTCGCCGGGCAACTCCGCGCCCTAGGTGCCGACGTCACCCTGGAATCCACTCCCGACTAGCGACAAGTCGCTCGTCCACCTGCCCTTTTTTCCCGCCGGACACCACCTTTCGGGATGTTATGCGCATAACGTCCCGCCGGACCGGGGGTTTCCGGGACGTTATGCGCATAACGTCCCGGGGGTATGGGCTGTGGACGGAGCGTGCGGCGCAGGCGGCGATCGCGGCACGCTTCTGAGATGGCAGGCGCCGGGATTCCGCGTTCGCTCCGGACGCAACCGTTCCGCGGCAGAGACGCCCTTTCCGAAGGACTGATCAGCCGGAGGAGACTACTTGGCCCTGAGTTTCGACGCGTCCTGCACGGTGTTTACGTGTCCGCCGGCGTGACCATCGATCATGGAATTCGATGCTTGGCGGCGGCCCTGGTCCTACCGCCGGAATCGGCGTTCACCGGTCATTCTGCAGCCTGGTGGTACGGCGTTGAATTCGCGCGGTCAGACGCTCTCGTGATGGTCGCTCGACCGCCGGCCGCCCGCATCGATGGTCCGCGCGGCGTAAAGGTGCATCGGACGCCGGTTCTGCCTACCGATGTTGCAGTCGTGAGTGGACTGCGACTCACGTCCCCCGTGCGCGCCGCGTGGGACCTCAGCACGCTGACCGAACCTGGTCCCGCACTTGCCATCGTCGACGGCCTTCTACATCGAGGAGTGCTGACGCAAGAGGATCTCACGACCCGCCTTGCAGCGGGCGTGGGCACCTGGGGTGTCAGCCGGGCGCGAGAGGTCTTCAATCTCGCTGATGGCCGCAGCGAGTCGCCCGCGGAAACGCACGTTCGCCTGATCATGCATCGTGCGGACCTCCCTGCGCCGGTCCTTCAATTCGAGGTCAGGCTCAATGGGCGCTTCGTAGCCCGTGTCGACTTCGCGTGGCCGGATCGGAAGGTCATTCTCGAGTACGACGGCGCACACCATGCCGATCAACTTCAGATGCGTCGTGACAGAAGTCGCCTGAATGAACTGGTAACGGCAGGGTGGGTTGTACTGCACGCCACGGCGATTGACCTACGTGATCCGAGCGTGCTGATTCAGACAATCCGTGGGGCGCTAACACGCCCCGCCGCCTAGGGCCTCAACCGGGACGTTATGCGCATAACGTCCCGCCGGACCGGGGTTTTCCGGGACGTTATGCGCATAACGTCCCAGGGCTGTCAGTTGTTGGGGTCTTGCGGCGAGCCGTCTTCGTCGTGCTGGGCGAGGAAACGTTCCACCTGAGCGCCGATGTCCTCGGCGGACAGGGTCGACAGTTCCGCGATGCCAGTGTCGCCGTCGTCGTCGGTCAACGCGTCGAACTGCCGTTCCAAGGTCGACACCACCCGGGCGATCTCGTCGTTGCCCGACAACTGCTCGTCCGCGGCGGCTATGACCCGCATTCCAGCTTCGATCAGGTCCCCGAGCGGCAGCGACAGTCCGGTAGCGGCGGCGGTCGCCTCGAGCAAGGCAGCCGAGGCAGCCGGGTAATCCGATTCAGCCAGGTAATACGGCACGTGGGCGGCGAAACCGAAGCCGTCCCGGCCGGCCTCACCAAGCCTGATCTCCAACAGCGCGCCAAGGCTCGCCGGGACGGCCACCTTGCCGCGCCAGAGGTTGGCGCCGGTCACGAGGCCGGAGCGAGTCGCGTGCGACGTGACCGTCACCGGGCGGGTGTGCGGCATCGCCATGGGAATCCCCAGCAGCCCGACGCTCCGTTGCACCTCGAATCGGGCCACGAGGTCCAGCAGTGCTTGGGTGAAGCGGTCCCACAGGAAGTCAGGCTCGGGGCCGGCGAGGAGCAGAAAGCTGATCCCTTCGGAATCGGTCATCCGATACAGCACCAGTTCCGGCGCGACGTAGTCCTGATAATGGTCCTCGTCAAAGGTCAGCCGAGGGCGGCGGCTCCGGTAATCGATCAGCACGTCGTGGTCGAAGCGGACGACGACCTCGTGGTCGAGGCTGTCCAACAACTGGCTCACCGCCAGACTGACCGCCGAACCAGCGTCGATGAAGCCTGGGATTGCTTGGACCAGGGTCGCGGCGGTGAGCATGTCGGCGGCCGGCTCCACGCGATAGAGGTCGCCGGGTTCGATGCTCATGAGCCGGTCCTCAGCGCTTCTCGGCCGGGGCGTTGCCTGCTCGATCGGCGCTTCGGGCAGTCGCGCGGTGTCCTCATGGACCGCAACGCTTTCATGCGTCGGTGATCTGACCGAATCCGAGGGCCAGTGAGCGGGCTCGCCGCAGATCGTCAGGGAAGACGAGGACGTCGACATGACTGACATCGCGGATGTGGATTGTGGACCGGATCCCCGCATCCGAGAGGACCGCTCGCAGGGCCAGCGCCGGTTCTCTGGTTGCCGTCGTCGCCACCGGTCGGAGGAGTCCCTGCGCGGGAACGGAGCGCGGGGTGCGCCGAGCGGGGGCGAAGGCCCACCGGATGAACAGGATCAGCACGACGACGACGGCAATGGCCGCGACCGGCCCGACTGCGTAGTGGAGGCTCCCGGCATCGATTGGCATGCGCGACGCCCCCTTCTCCCAGGTGTGCACCGGGTTTAGTACGGGCGACCAAGTCTGCCACTTTCGAACACATAACACTCACCACGGGCAGCGGCAGGCGTTGCCTGAACGCGCGTTGGCTGCGGTCAAGCTGTGACCATCTGCACTGCCGATCGGGCCGCTGCTCAGGATCGGCGCACTTACACTCCGAAGATGCCGTACCCGTCCAGCGCAGGCGAGCGGGACCAGCCCTGGATGTTTCGGACCTACGCCGGTCATTCATCGGCCAAGGAGTCGAACGCGCTCTATCGGAGCAACCTGGACAAGGGCCAGACCGGATTGTCGGTGGCCTTCGATCTTCCGACCCAGACCGGTTACGACGCGGACAGCGAACTCGCGGCCGGCGAGGTGGGCAAGGTGGGCGTGCCGATCGCCCACCTCGGCGACATGCGAGCACTCTTCGAGGGCATCCCGCTGGCCACGATGAACACCTCGATGACGATAAACGCCACGGCGATGTGGTTGCTCGCGCTGTACGAAGTGGTCGCCGAGGAGCAGGCCGCGGCGGAGGGGAGCGACCCCGGCGAGACGGTCAAGGCACTGACGGGGACGACGCAGAACGACATCATCAAGGAGTACCTGTCCCGCGGGACCTACATCTTCCCGCCCGGGCCCTCACTTCGGCTGATCACCGACATGGTCGCCTACACCGTCACCAAGATGCCGAAGTGGAACCCGATCAACGTCTGCAGCTACCACCTGCAGGAGGCCGGGGCCACTCCCGTGCAGGAGATCGCGTACGCGCTGTCGACCGCAATCGCGGTGCTCGACTCCGTACGGGACTCCGGGCAGGTGTCACCGGAACGCTTCGGGGACGTCGTCGGGCGGATCTCCTTCTTCGTCAATGCCGGAGTGCGTTTCGTCGAAGAGATGTGCAAGATGCGCGCATTCACCGAGCTCTGGCACGAGCTCACCCTCGAGCGCTACGGCGTCACCGAGGTCAAGCAGCGCCGATTCCGCTACGGGGTCCAGGTGAACTCACTCGGCTTGACGGAGGCTCAGCCGGAGAACAACGTCCAGCGAATCGTCATGGAGATGCTGGCCGTCACCTTGTCTCGCGATGCGCGGGCGCGCGCGGTACAGCTTCCTGCCTGGAACGAGGCACTGGGGCTGCCCCGCCCCTGGGATCAACAGTGGTCGCTGCGGATGCAACAGGTCCTTGCCTATGAGAGCGACCTACTGGACTACGAGGATCTGTTCACCGGCTCCGTCGTCGTCGCGCAGAAGGTCGCCGATCTCGTGGCCGGTGCGAAGGCCGAGATGGCGCGAGTGGCGGAGATGGGGGGAGCCGTCGCGGCCGTCGAGTCCGGGTACATGAAAAGTGAGATGGTCGCCGCACTTGCCCAGCGCCGAGCCAGGATCGAGAGCGGCGAGGACATCGTGGTCGGCGTCAACCGGTTCGAGACCACCGGCGACAACCCGTTGCTGGCCGACCTCGACACGGCTTTCCTGACGGTGGAACCGGCCGTCGAGCAGGCGGCCCAGGAATCCCTGACCAGGTGGCGGGACGAGCGCGACGCCGACGAGGTGGCTCGCTCGTTGGAGGGATTGCGGGATGCCGCCAAGACCCGGGACAACCTAATGGAGGCCACTGTCGCCTGCGCCCGGGCGGGAGTCACGACGGGGGAGTGGGCCGGTCTGCTTCGGGAGGTGTTCGGGGAGTATCGAGCGCCCACTGGCGTTTCCTCCGCGCCCAGTGGTGCAGCGCCGAGCGTCTCGATGACAGCCGTAAGAACGAGGGTTCGCGAGACCGGTGAACAGCTCGGCTCGAAGCTCAGGATGCTGGTGGGCAAGCCAGGGCTGGACGGGCACTCGAACGGTGCGGAGCAGATTGCCGTACGGGCCCGCGATGCCGGGTTCGAAGTGATCTACCAGGGGATCAGGTCGACTCCGGCGCAGATCATCGCCAGCGCCGTCGAGGAGGACGTGCACGTCGTTGGGCTTTCCGTGCTTTCCGGCTCTCATCTCGAGGTCGTGCCGGCGATTGTGGAAGGGCTGCGCGGTCAAGGGCTGAACGATGTTCCGGTGGTGGTGGGGGGGATCGTTCCCGACCTCGACGCTCGCCGGTTGGGCGACCTCGGTGTCGCCCGGGTCTTCACGCCCAAGGACTTCGCGATCAACGACATCGTGGACCAGATAGTCACCGTCATCCGCGAGGCCCACGGTCTCGACTGACCGTGGCCGGCTCAGCCCTCCCCAGCTCGCGCAACGGCAGCAGCAGCGGCCCGAAGGCAGCGCTCTTCGGCGTCCGGCTGCGGGAAGATCTCCGAGACGAACGAGACCTCGATGAGGTCCGCGCCCAACCGGACCAGCACGACCGTCGTGTAGACGGATTCTGTTCCGGACACCGCCGGTGTACGGGTGAACACGGCGTACTCATCCCCGATCCCCGTGAGCACGCCGCTCGTTGACACCCGAGATTGCCAAACGGGGACGTCCGGGCAGATCTGGGCCTGGTAGACCAAGGTCTGGAGGGTCCCGGACGCCGAGGTCGAGTCAGGCTGAGCCCAGATCAGCTCCTTGAGCTCTCCACCGCTGACCTCGTAGATCACCGCCGCGTAGCTCAGGCCCAGCGGAGATGTGCCCGGCTGGCCGATGCTGGTACCGCACATGACGGGAATCGCCGACTGGGCGCTCAGGATGCCGATCTCTTGCTGGACTTTTTCGCCCAGGGCGAGCATGTCCGCCGGGGTCAGACTTGACAGTGGTGCCCTGTCGTAGGTCTGTTCGAACGGCGACTGTGCGAGCGGGTCTGGCTCTGTCGAGTCCGAGCCGAGGTAGACGTAGCCGAGTCCGGCCAATGTCGTCGGGTTGCCCTTTCCCACGACGAACCCGCCGATCGAGCCGGCAATCAGGCCGATGACGAGAAGGAGCGCAGCCGCCGCGGGCTGGTGCAGTAGGGCACGCGCCCGCACTATCGAAGGCGGTTCCGGCGCGGACTCGATCACGTCCTCGTCGCTCACCCGCCTAGCCTCACCTGTGTTTGCCTACCCGCCAAGTAGCCTCGCGGCCGCAGCCTCCGCTATGCGCAGCGCGCGGGTCAGGCCGTCGTGCGTATAGAGCCCGGGATCGGTCGTCAGTGAAACCTCGATCAGCTGACCACCCACCCGTACAAGGACCACATAGCTAGTCGTGACCTCACCAGAGGCCGGGTCGGTACGACGGACGGTGAAAGGCGCGTATTCGTCGCCGACGCCCCTCAGGACGCCCTCCGTTTCTACGGTGAGGTTGCCGCTGTTTGCACAGTTCCGCGCAAGCTCGACCTCGGCACTCAGGGTGGACGACGCCAAGACGTCGAGATCTGGACTGATCAGTTCACTGAGCGAGGCATCGGTCAACTCGAACGTCACGGCGCCGATCGACCCCGTCTCGGGCAAAGGGTCGGGGCCGGTCGGAAGGCCCTGGGTGTCGTCGGCGGCGCACACTCCGGCCAGCCCGGACGCGGGCGGAGTCACGGAGGGCACCGGTTGCTCGCCCAGGGCCGTCAGGTCTTCCGGTGTCAGAAGCGAGGAGCCGACAGTGAAGACGATGACTCGTTCCTGATTCAGCTCGCCTTCTGGCACGAAAGGGATGTTGTTCAGATCGTGACTTGCATCGGCGCCTACGCCGTCTCCCGGAGACTGACCGACGAGATAGCCGGCCACCAGCCCGAGGGCCAACGCCGTCACGGTGACGACCCCCAGGAACCGGCGGCCCACCCTGGGCGGGACGAGGACGTCCAGCCGCTGACGGAGCTTGCTCAGCGTGGGCGAGGGCTCGTCGGGTTCGATCAGGTCTTCTTCGGCGTCATTCATAGTTTGGCGACCACCGCATCGGCCACGGTGCGGCTTCGCTCTGAGCCGTCACCCAAGCCCGAGAGTGCCACCGGAAGGAAGGCAACCTCGACCACGACGTTGGCTGCCCGCAGGATCGTGATGTCGGTGAAGCGTGGGCCACCCTCGGGCCCCGCGGTCGGTTCGACAAGGCTGAGCACGATTTCGGCGCCCGGAACGCGGGAGGTGACGCTGAGCCCACTCATGACGTTTGGATCCCGGCAGCTCAGGGCATCTGAGAGGAGCCGGTCCATGGCCTCGACGGCGGCGATGTCCGAGCCGTACTCGGCGGCGTACTGGCTGACCGTGGCATCGGACACGGCGTGCAGCACCGCGACCTCGCTCAGTGGGTTGGAGTACTGCTCACTTGCGGTCGCAGCGCCGCACATCGGAGGGAAGACTGGAACCGGATCGTCGCCTTGCGGCTGCGGGTCCAGCTCGCCGAGCGCCGCCAGTTCCGGGGCAGTCAGCAGGGAGTCGAAGGTGAGCGACAGCGGGCCGGTGGATGCGTCCTGTGGCGGAGCCTGTTCGGCTGCCATTTCGTCGTTGTCCGTGCCTTGATCGCCGCCAGCATCACGCTGGGCTTGCCCGCCGGCTGCGCTGGTCGTGCTGTTCTCAGCCACATGAGGAAAGACGAGAACACCACCCAGCGCCAGGGCCGCCACCGTCGCGGCCGACGCGGTGGCTACTCGGGTGCGCGTCCGGCGGGCCCGCCGTGCATGCACGTCCCGCAGGCCGCCGGCATTGTTGTCGGCGACGGTCCGGAGTGCGTCGAAGCGTTCACGCAATTGATCAGACATCCTCGACTCCCTCCTCATCAATAGTGATCTCGAGTCGAGCCGCCAGGGCGGTACGCCCACGAGAAAGGCGAGCCTTGACCGTGCCGGTCGGTATCCCCAGTTGGCCCGCGATGTCCGCTATCGACATGTCAGCTAAATAGAAGAGCACTAGTGCCTCGCGTTGCGCGTGCGGCAGTTGCTTGAGCCCCTCGACCAGTGCGACGTGGTCCTCGCTCGGCCCGGGGCTGGTCTGCAGCCGCTGGGTTCGACCGAAGGCAAGGGCGGTACGCGCCCGGCGCCAACGACTGATCGCGACCCGATTCGAAACCGTTCGTACCCAGGCAACCGGATCGGCATGACCCGACACCGTGGACCAGCGCGCAAGGGCCCGTGCGAAACCCTCTTGTACGGCGTCCTGCGCCTCGGTCCAACTCCCGGTCAGGGCATACATCTGGGCGGTCAGGCTGCCCACATGCGCCCCGTAGAAGGCGCTGAAGTCGAGGTCGGGAGGCAGACTGGGAGCCAGTTCATCCAGTACGGAGTTGATCGAGGTGGTTGAGTCGGAATCTGAATGACCAGGTGCGGGCCGAGCCGGACCCACCGGAATCCTCACCTCCGTCATGGTCATGGCGGTACTACGTTTCATAGGCCGCCTTGGTTGCATGATCCTTGCAAGGAAGCTGCGATACTGCTCGCAGCAGACATTGCCCGCGGCGGAACCAATCATTATCCGCCACGGCAGGGAGGACTTGGCATGAGCGAGTACGAGAACATTCTGATCGAACGCGATGGCGGCACGGTTACGGTGACCATGAACCGCCCGTCCCGACGTAACGCGCTCTCCCGCGCTCATCTGGCTGATTTGCTGTCGGCTTTTCGAGAGATCGGGCGCGGCGATGCCACCGGCGTCATCCTCGCGGCGAACGGTCCGGTCTTTTCCGCCGGTCACGACTTCGCGGACGTCTACGACAAGGATCTCGCCGAAGTGCGCAGTCTGCTACTGCTGTGCACCGAACTCATGCAGACAATCCAGACGATTCCGCAGGTCGTCATTGCCCGGGTTCATGCGCTGGCCACGGCCGCGGGAGCTCAACTGGTCGCATCGTGCGACCTGGCCATCGCTGCGGACACCGCCGGCATCGCCGCCCCGGGCGGCAAGGGTGGCTGGTTCTGCCACACGCCGATGGTCGCCATCGCACGCAACGTCGGGCGCAAGCGGGCCATGGAGATCGCCCTGACCGGCGACGTGGTGGACGCCGTTACCGCGGCGGAGTGGGGACTGTTCAACGCTGCCGTCCCCGAATCAGAATTGGACAAGGCGACCCAGGACCTTCTGGATCGGGCAACCCGGGGTAGCCGGTCGGCCAAGGGATTGGGCAAGCAGGCGCTCTACGCTCAGCTCGATCGGCCGGAGCGCGATGCCTACACCTACGCGGTTGAAGTGATGGCCGCAGCCAGCCAGACCCCTGCCGCTCGAGAGGGCATGTCGTCCTTCCTGGAGAAGCGGCACCCGGTCTGGCCCAACTGAGCCGACTGGCTCACTAGGCGCTGGCCGGACCGCGCCAGAGATCCACCCCACCGTCGACCGCATAGGAGTCGATGTCGGCAAGTTCATCGGCGGTGAAGTCGAGTCTCTCCAAAGTGGCGACGCTGTTCTGGATCTGCCCAACCGAACTTGCACCGACCACCAGCGAGGTGACCCGCTCGTCACGCAGGGCCCACGCCATCGCCATCTGGGCAAGGCTCTGGCCCCGCCGTTCCGCGATGTCGGCCAGTGACCGGATCCGGGCCAGGTTGTCCTCGGACAGATGCTCGGGCAACAGCGAATCGGCGCGTGAGCCAGAGGGTTTCGCGCCGTCGAGATACTTGTCGGTCAACAGCCCTTGAGCCAGTGTCGTGAAGGCGATACAGCCCACGCCTTCGGCCGCTAGGACATCGAGCAGGTCCTCCTCGATCCAGCGGTTGAGCATCGAGTACGACGGCTGATGAATGAGCAGGGGCGTACCAAGCCCGCGTAGGATCGCGGCGGCCTCTGCGGTTCGCTGCGCGGAGTACGACGAGACGCCGACGTAGAGCGCCTTTCCGGCGCGTACTGCCGCATCCAACGCGCCCATGGTCTCCTCGAGCGGGGTGTCCGGGTCGAAGCGATGCGAGTAGAAAATGTCGACGTAGTCGAGCCCGAGGCGCCGCAGGCTCTGGTCCAGGCTGGCGGTGAGGTATTTGCGCGAGCCGAGGTCACCGTAGGGACCTGGCCACATGTCCCAGCCGGCCTTGGTAGAGATGACGAGCTCATCTCGGTAGGGGCGCAGATCCTCGCGCAGGATCGTGCCGAAGTTGCGCTCGGCCGCGCCGTACGGCGGACCGTAGTTGTTGGCCAGGTCGAAGTGTGTGATCCCGAGGTCGAACGCGCGCCGAATGACAGCCCGTTGGGTCTCCATTGGCTGCTCGTCGCCGAAGTTGTGCCATAGACCCAGCGACAGCAGCGGAAGCTTCAACCCGCTGCGACCGGTCCGCCGGTAGATCATCGACTCGTAGCGGTCCTCGGCGGCCAGATAGGTCACGCGTTGAACCGTAGCTGGCCCCGCCGAACCGCCCCTGACGCGCTGATTCGGACTCGTCGTCGCTAGCCTTCTGTCCTGTGCGTCTGGTCGTTGCTCGTTGCACGGTGGACTACGTCGGCCGGCTGACCGCCCGCCTGCCCTCGGCTCTGCGGCTGCTGCTGGTCAAAGCCGATGGGTCGGTGTCCATCCATGCCGACGACCGCGCGTACAAACCACTGAACTGGATGAGCCCACCGTGCACGTTGCGCGAGTCAACCGATGACGAGGGCACGTTGTGGACGGTCACTAACAGGGCCGGGGAGCAGCTGCTCATCCGGATCGAATCGATCGAGCATGACTCAGCGCATGAGCTCGGCGTGGATCCGGGGCTGGTCAAAGACGGCGTCGAGGCACATCTTCAGGCGTTGCTGGCCGAACACGTGCACACCTTCGGCGCGGGCTGGTCGCTGGTCAGGAGGGAGTACCCCACACCGATCGGCCCGGTCGATCTCCTCTGCCGGGACGCCGCGGGTGCCACTGTGGCGATCGAGGTCAAGCGCCGAGGTGAGATCGACGGAGTCGAGCAGTTGACTCGCTACCTCGCGCTGCTCAACCGGGATCCGCTGCTCGCGCCGGTGCGCGGAATCCTGGTCGCGCAGGAGGTGACCCCGCAGGCTCGGGTGCTGGCAACCGACCGTGGCATCGGGTGGCAGGTGGTGGACTACCAACTCCTGCGCGGAGCACAGGACACCTCTCTCCGACTTTTCTGAGGGCGGACTCGCTTGCTTACCCGCCGGTAGCATCAGTTGGATGAGCGCTACACCGACGCTGGAGACGACCTTCCCGTCGCTGAATCCGGCCACCGGAGAGACGATCGACCACTTTCCGATCCACACGCAGGCAGACGTACACGCGGCCGTCGTCGCGGCTGAGCCGGCAGCCGCATGGTGGGTGGGGCTCGGCTTCGACGGTCGGGAGGCGCGGCTGCGCGAATGGGCCCGAATACTGACGACTGGGATCGCGGAATTGGCATCCCTCATCCACTTGGAGAACGGCAAGCCGCTAGTCGACGCCAAGCTCGAAGTGGTCGGGGTGATCGAACACCTGCATTGGGCCGCCACACACGCGGCCGGAGTCCTCGGCCGCCGTAAGGTCGGCCGGTCGTGGCTGTTCCCCAACCAGAAGCCGACGGTGGGCTACCGGCCGTACGGGGTGGTCGGGGTGATCGGACCTTGGAACTACCCGGTGTTCACGCCGATGGGCTCGATCGCATATGCGCTGGCGGCCGGGAACGCGGTCGTGTTCAAACCCAGCGAGTACACCCCTGCCGTCGGACGATGGTTGGTGCGCTCGTTCAACGGAGCAGTGCCTGAACAGCCCGTTCTACAACTCGTCACAGGGTACGGAGAGACGGGCGCGGCTCTGTGCACGTCCGGAGTGGGCAAGTTGGCCTTCACCGGTTCAACGGCTACCGCGAAGCTGGTGATGAGCGCCTGCGCGCAGACGCTGACCCCCGTTCTGATGGAGTGCGGCAGCAAGGACGCACTCATCGTCGCCGAGGACGCAGATCTCGCTGCCGCGGCGAAGGCAGCCGTCTGGGGCGGCCTGTCCAACGCGGGTCAGACCTGCGTGGGGGTCGAGCGGGTCTACGCAGTCGAGGCGATCTACGACGAGTTCGTCATGCGATTGACGGCCGAGGCGCGAAAGGCCCGGTCGGGCAGCGATACCGACGCCCACTATGGCCCGATCACGATGCCCGACCAGGTGGACATCATCCGCGGCCACATAGCCGACGCCCTCGAGCACGGTGCCACGGCGATCGTCGGTGGCAACTCAGCCGTACGTGCGCCTTACGTGGAACCGACCATCCTGCTCGATACACCCGAGGATCGGCCGGCCGTGACCGACGAGACCTTCGGTCCGACCCTCACCGTCGGCCGGGTACGTGACGTGGACGAGGCGATCAAGCGGGCGAATGGCACCGAGTTCGGTCTGTCGAGCGCGGTGTTCTCCAAGAGTCGTGGCATGGACATCGCGAGTCGGCTGCGTGCCGGGATGACCAGCATCAATTCAGTGATCACGTTCGCGGTGATTCCCGCCCTTCCGTTTGGTGGAGTGGGCGCCTCCGGTTTCGGTCGGATTCACGGGGCGGACGGACTCCGTGAATTCGCGTGGCCGCACTCGATTGTGGAGCAACAGGTCCGCGGGCCGCTGATCCTGCAATCGTTCGAGCGCAGCAGCGTGCTCACGAAGGCGCTGCTCTCGGCGGTACGGCTGCGGTACGGGCGCCGGGCTCGCGGAGCCGGGAGGCTGAAAGACTGAAGGCCATCTGCGCGATGGTGCTCTCACCGCTGCGCGCAGGCTGGGTCGTTTGGGAAGCGAGGCGTTGAAGTGGCGCGTGAACTGTCCAGGGTTGGCGTCGTCGGACTCGGCACGATGGGTGCTGGGATCGTCGAGGTCTTTGCCCGCTCGGGGCTGGATGTCACCGGGATCGAGGTCGACGATGCGGCATTGCAGCGAGGGCGAGCCCACATCGAGCACTCGACCTCACGGGCCGTCGAGCGCGGCAAGCTCAGCGCCGACGATCGGGCGGCCTTGCTGGGTCGGATCACGTTCACTACCAAACTTGAGGATCTCGCCGAGGCCGAACTCGTCGTGGAGGCGGTCCCGGAGCATCTCGACCTCAAGGCCGAGGTGTTCTCGAAGCTCGACGCGATCTGTCCTCCCGACACGATCCTGGCCACGAACACCTCGTCCTTGTCAGTCACTGAGATCTCCGTAGCGACCGGGCGCCCCAGCAAGGTCATCGGTCTGCACTTCTTCAACCCGGCGCCGGTCATGAAACTGGTCGAGGTCATCCGCACGGTCGTCACGGACCCAGCGGTGATCGAGGACGTGGAGGCTCTGGCGGCGCGGCTCGGCAAGATCGACGTGACGATCGGCGACAAAGCCGGGTTCATCGCCAATGCCCTGCTGTTCGGCTACCTGAACCATGCAGTGTCGATGGTCGAGACCCAGTACGCCTCCCGCGAGGACATCGACGCGGCGATGCGGTTGGGCTGCGGCCTGCCGATGGGCCCGCTCGCGCTGATGGACTTGATCGGTATTGACACCGCTTACGAGATCCTCGACACGATGTACAAACAGTCGCGCGACAGGCTGCATGCTCCCGTACCGCTGATCAAGCAGATGGTCACCGCGGGACTGCTCGGCCGGAAGTCCGCTCGGGGCTTCTATACCTATGCCGAGCGGGACAGCCCGCAGGTCGTCGAGGACGCGCTGACGCCGACCGACTCCGACAAGGACGTCGTCGTCCGGAACGTCGAACGCGTCGGCGTGGTCGGTTCCGGAACGATGGCCACCGGCATTGTCGAGGTCTTCGCCAAGGGCGGCTTCGAGGTGACCACCATCGCTCGAAGCCAGGACAAGGTGAACCAGGTGATCAGCGCGGTCACCAAGTCGATGGACAAGGCAGTCGGTCGCGGGCGTCTGGAACAGGCCGACCGTGACACTGCGCTGGGCCGCGTCAAGGGCAGCACCAACCTCGACGACCTCGCGTCCACGGACCTGATCGTGGAGGCAGTCGTCGAGGACCTCGCTGTGAAGCAGGTGCTCTTCGCGAATTTGGGCGAGATCGCGAAGCCAGGGGCGATCCTCGCCACCACGACTTCGAGTCTTCCGGTCGTGGAGTGCGCCAAGGCCAGCGAGCGTCCGGCCGATGTGGTGGGTTTGCATTTCTTCAACCCGGCCACCGTGATGAAGCTGGTGGAGGTCGTCCCCACGATCTCCACCGCCGCGGACATCGTTCCCACGCTGCACCAGGTGTGCACCGCACTGGACAAGCACCCGGTTATCTGCGCCGACCGGGCCGGCTTCATCGTCAACGCGCTGCTGTTCCCCTACCTCAACGACGCGGTGAAAATGCTCCAAGCTCACTACGCCACCGCGGACGACATCGACTCGGCGATGAAGGTCGGTTGTGGGTACCCGATGGGGCCCTTCGAGCTGCTCGACGTGGTGGGACTCGACGTGGCCCTCGCGATCCAGCGAACCCTCTATCTCGAGTTCCGGGAGCCCGGATTCGCTCCGGCGACGCTGCTGGAACATCTGGTCACGGCTGGGTACCTGGGCCGTAAGACCGGCAAGGGCTTCCGCGACTACAGCCACTGATGCCGCGCCGATCTCGACCCCGACGGGAGCCCACCCCGGCAGCCGGAGGCGGTGCCGGGCCCCGTACCGGCGATTCGGTCGAGTCCGCCGCCGACGGCGACTGGATCGTCCGCACGCTCACCGGATCGGGCAGCGCCAGCACGTACCGCTGCCCCGGATGCGATCACGAGATCCGGCCCGCCACACCACATGTGGTGGTCTGGCCCGCCGACGATCCGGACGCGGTGCATCGCCGACACTGGCACCGGACCTGTTGGCGTTCACGCGCGCGTCGCAACCCGGGACGGAGCCGTTGGTGAGCACCTTCGACGGGCACAGCCAACGAGTCCAGATCCGCGGCACGACGGTCCTTCCGTCTGCACGGCAGCCGATCATGCTGCGTACGGCCGACGGCCATGATCTCGTCGCCGAGCTCGCTGTTCCCAAAGCCAGGCCCCCGGTCGCAACAATGATCTGTGTCCACCCGCTGCCCACCCAGGGCGGGATGATGGACAGTCACCTCTTTCGTAAAGCCGCCAATCGACTACCTGCACTTGCCGACGTCGCCGTGTTCCGCTTCAACACCCGGGGAACCGAGAGCGAGCAGGGCCGCTCGACCGGCGAATTCTCCGGCGCCGTCGAGGAACGCTTCGACGTGGCGGCCGCGATCGAGTACGCCGAGTTCAACGAGATGCCGCAACCCTGGCTAGTCGGCTGGTCGTTCGGCACCGACTTGGCCCTGAAGTACGGCTGCGACCCCGCCGTCTGCGGAGCGATCCTGATCTCGCCGCCCTTGCGGTATTCGACCGCCGACGACCTGATCCCATGGGCGGCGTCAGGCAAGCCCGTGGTAGCCCTCGTACCTGAGTTCGACGACTATTTGAGGCCTGCTGCCGCGCGCACACGCTTCGCCGCGATCCCGCAGGCGGAGGTCGTCGGCATCGAAGGCGCCAAGCACCTGTTCGTCGGGCACACCGAGCGCGTGCTCAACGAGATTGTCGCCCGGCTCAATCCCGGTGCTTCCCCACTTCCCGACTACTACTCGTACTCGACGGGTCAGCCCTGACGCGGGACCTGAATCGCCTGGGTCGGCTGGTTCACCGGCCAGCTGGGGCTCGAGGGTGGGGGTGGCGGCGTTCCCTGAACGTCGGTCTTCGACGCCGCCTCAGACGCCTTCTCGTCGGTGCCGGACTCGTCGCCGGCTTCGGTGGCCGCCGACGTGGCTGGGGTCGGTGCTCGACCATTCGAGGCCGCCGGCTTGGCGGCCGGCGGTGAGTCGCCCGCATCCACGACCGTCGCGATCGCGAGCTCGGGCAGGCGGCCGAGGATCTCGCGAACATCCACGAGCCGGGAATGCAATTCGGCGCGCTGAGTGTCCAGGTCGGTGACTCGCTTCTCGGCAGCGGCAACCATGTCGTCGGACTTGCGCTGCGCCTTCTCGATCCGGCTTTGCGCATCCCGACGCGAGGACTGATCGCGTTCTTGTTCCACCCGGGCGGCTTCGGCGCGACGGGCCTTCTGGGCGAGTTGGAAGTCCTCCTCCATCTTGGCCACGCGAGCTTTGCTGTCGAGCTCGGCTTGCTCGGCGGAGGCGCGCGCACGTTCGCCGAGTTCAGCGGACTGCTTCTGCGCCTCTGCCACCGTCTTGGCCGCGGCAGCCTCGGCTTCCTCGGTCACCCGGCGCGCCTCGGCCTGGGCTTCCTCGGTCATCCGTTTCACCTCGGCCTGGGCCTTGGTGCGAATCTGCTCGCCGTGCTCTTTGGTGGCCTTGAGCTCGGACTGCGAACGCTCGTGCTCCTCGCCGGCGATCCGGCGGATGTCGTTGGCCTCTTCCTCGGCCAACTGGAGCATGTGCGAGATCCGGGCGCCCATCGACTCGAAATTCGGCGCGGCCGCGGATTTGGCCGTTTGGCGTAGCGCTTCGAGCTCGGCCTGGGCTTTGGCCAGCGTCGCTGCCAGGTCGGCGGCCCGAGCCGCCGATGCGTCCTTGTCGGCCAGAGCGACCCGCAGCTCGCCGTCCAGACGATCGACTACGTCGTGTACCTGCGAGCGGTCGTACCCGCGGATGACCACGTCGAAGCTGTGCGCTGCGCCGTCGTGCGGAAAAATGTCCTGGGGATTGTCGCGATCCATAGGGCACATGCTTCCATGCTCCCCGATCACGGTTGTCAGGTGTTCCGGAACCAATGCAGCTTGTCGCCGAGGCGCTCGCGTAGCTCGTGCTCACGAACGCCTAAGCCGTTCTCCGTTGCGAGACAACGCACACCGACCTTCCCCTGGTGGAGGTTGCGGTGTACGTCGTAAGCCGCCTGGCCGACCTCGTCGAGGGCATAGACGTTGGACAGGGTCGGATGAATCGCTCCTCGGGCGATGAGCCGGTTTGCCTCCCATGCCTCTCGATAGTTGGCGAAGTGGGATCCGACGATCCGCTTGAGATTCATCCAGAGGTAGCGGTTGTCATAGCTGTGCAGGAAGCCGCTGGTCGAGGCGCAGGTGACGATCGTGCCGCCGCGTCGGGTGACGTACACCGAGGCGCCAAAGGTCTCGCGCCCTGGATGCTCGAAGACGATGTCGGGATCCGCACCGCCGGTGAGTTCGCGGATCTTGGCGCCCAAGCGCTGCCACTCCTTGGGGTCCTGGTTGTGTTCGTCCTTCCAGAACTGGTAGCCCTCGGCACTTCGGTCGATGACGAGTTCGGCGCCCATCCGGCGGGCGATCTCGGCCTTGGCCGGACTGCTGACCACGCACACCGGGATGCCGCCACCGTTCAGCGCGAACTGAGTGGCGTAGGACCCCAGACCGCCTGACGCGCCCCAGATCAGGACGATGTCGCCCTGTTTCATCGCGGCGCCGTGCTTACCCACGAGTTGCCGGTAGGCGGTTGAGTTCACCAGGCCGGGGCAGGCTGCCTCTTCCCACGTCAGGTGCTGGGCCTTGGGCATCAGTTGGTTGGACTTGACCAGAGCCAGCTCGGCCAGGCCGCCGAAGTTGGTTTCGAAGCCCCAGATCCGCTGTTGTGGATCGAGCATCGTGTCGTCGTGACCGGCCGAGTCCTCGAGTTCCACCGACAGGCAGTGGGCCACCACCTCGTCGCCGGGCCTCCAGTTGTTCACTCCGATGCCGACCCGTACAACGACGCCGGACAGGTCCGAGCCCACCACGTGATAGGGCAGATCGTGGCGCTTGGTCAGTGCGGACACCTTGCCGTACCGCCTGAGGAATCCGAAGGTCGAGACGGGCTCGAAAATGGAGGTCCAGACGGTGTTGTAGTTGATGGCACTGGCCATCACCGCGATCAGCGCCTCGCCCGGACCGAGTTCCGGGGTGGGTACGTCCTGCAGGTGCAGGGAGCGCCGCGGATCCTTGTCCCGGGTCTCCATGCCGGTGAACATCTCCTGGTCCTCCTCGCGGACCACGACACCGCGGTAGGACTCCGGTAGGGGAAGGTCGGCGATGTCGGCGAGCGAGTCCGACAGGATCGCCTCGGTGATCTCTTTCACGCGGTGCTCCTCCCTGTGGCGGGTTACCGGCGAGTAACCACCGAGGCTAGCAAGGGGTGTCCCGGCCGCGCGGCGAGAGAAGGCGCCAGGCTGGTGCCTGGGTAGTCTACGGATCGCCGGCCGGGCGGATCTGGGAGATGGTGGTGTCGTGCCCCCAGGGAAGTCCGATCCGCCGCGGACCGGCCGGATTGCGCGCCGAGCCGCGAGCACGGCGCTCGTGTTGGCCGCCCTGGCCACGCTGCTGGTGGTGATCGAACTGGCCACCCGCCGGGACTGCCAGCCTGGCTACTCGCGGCTGCTCGACCCAGTCCTGCCGCTGCTGCTAGTGGCGGTGCTGGTGACCGCCGCGGCCCTCGGCATCTGGGGCACCACGCACCGCCGCAACCTGCACCGGCTCGGGGCCAGCACCGCGATCCTGTTGGCCGGGTTAGCCCTTGGCACGGTGTCGGCCTTGGTCTTCCTCCACGCCACGGTTGGTGACACGGGGAGCTGCTGGACGTTCTGATTACCCGCAGGCGACGAAGGCCGGTCAAAGGCTCGGGAAGCGGCATCGTAGGTTGGGGGTATGCGCTTCGGACTGTTCATTCCCCAGGGTTGGCGACTCGACCTCGCCGGCATCGATACCGCAGACCAGTGGTCGGTGATGCACTCGGTGGCCGAGCACGCGGACGCCGCGGACATCTGGGAGTCGGTTTGGGTCTACGACCATTTTCACACCGTTCCCAAGCCAACCGAGGAAGCCACGCACGAAGCGTGGACGCTGATGGCCGCGTTGGCGGCCAGCACGTCACGCGTGCGGCTGGGTCAGATGTGTACGTGCATGTCCTACCGAAATCCGGCCTATCTCGCCAAAGTTGCCGCGACGGTGGACGTGATCAGCGGAGGCCGGGTCGAGATGGGTATCGGGGCGGGCTGGTACGAGAACGAGTGGCGGGCCTATGGCTACGGCTTTCCATCAGCCGGTATCCGGTTAGCGATGCTCGACGAAGGCGTCCAGATCATGCGTCAGCTCTGGGAGACCGGCGGTGCAGAGCTAGATGGCAAGCATTACCAGGTCAACCGGGCGATCTGCCGTCCGCTGCCGCTTCAGGAGGGCGGGATCCCGATGTGGATCGCCGGCGGTGGCGAGAAGAAGACGCTGCGCATCGCGGCTCAACACGCCGACTACACCAACTTCGACGGCACCCCCGACGTCTTCGCACGCAAGTCATCGATCCTGGAGGGTCACTGCGCCGACCTGGACAGGGATTTCTCGGAGATCACGCGCAGCGCCAACTACAACGTGGTCATCGGCGCCGATCAAGGCGAAGTGAACAACCGACTGGAGTGGTTAGGCGAGCACTTGCGAGGAATCGTCGGTGCCGAACGCGCCGACAAAGCCGTCAACGATGCGCGCTCCGGTCCGGCAGTAGGTACCCCGGAGCAGGTCATCGAAGCCCTGACCTCCGCGCAGGAGATGGGGATGACATACGCGATCTGCTACTTCGCTGAGGCCGCCTATGACCGGGGCGGGATCGAACTCTTCGAACGCGAGGTGGTCCCAGCCCTTCGCTGAGCCCGTCTCGATTCGGAAGGTCTTCTAGTCAGACCGGGATCCGGAGGGCTTCCAGCGAGCGTCTGGGCCGGCCCGGGAGACCTGTTCCGCGCGAGCGGCGACATTGCGCTGCATCCCCCCGAAGACCAACCCGTGGAAGGGCCACACCGCCCACCAGTACGCCCGCCCCAGCAAGCCGCGCGGGGCATAGACCGCTCGCTGCCGGTACAAGGTCCGGCCGCGATCGTCGGTTTCGATACCCAGGTCGAGCCACGCCCGGCCGGGCAACCGCATCTCCGCGCGCAGGCGGAGCAGTTCACCGTCCACGATCTCCTCTACGCGCCACCAGTCCACGACGTCGCCGATCTGCAGGTCGTAGGGGCTGCGGCGTCCGCGGCGAAGTCCCGGGCCGCCCCACAGCCGATCCAGCAGGCCTCGGACCCGCCAGGCCAACTTCCACGAGTACCACCCAGTCGTGCCGCCGATTCCCTCGATGACCTCCCACAAAGCCGACGGCGGCGCCTTGACGACCGTGCTCCGGTCATCGACATACAGGTCGCCGCGGGCCCACTCAGGGTCGGTCGGCATAGGGTCGCTGGATGCCCCGGCTACCGAGGCGCTGGACCAGTGGGTGGCCACGTCAGCGTCCCGGATCCGGGCGAGTGCCCGCCGGATCGCGTCTTCGAAGCCCAGCAAACCCTCCGCGGGATCAGGGACGAACTGTGCGATGTCGTGTTCGCGCGCCACGACCGTGTTCCGCAGACTTGCCACGAGCGGCTTGGCCAGGCTTCCCGGAACTGGAGTGACCAACCCGACCCAGTAGGACGACAGGGTAGGTGTGAGAACCGGAACCCCGAAAATGTGGCGTCTGGGAAGCCCGGCGACTCGGGCATATCCGTGCATCATGTCCCGATACGTCACCACGTCCGCGCCGCCGATGTCGAAACTCCGGTTGACCTCAGCGGGTAGGTCCGCCACTGCGACGAGATAGCGCAGCACGTCCCGGATGGCGATGGGCTGGATCTTCACATCGACCCACCTGGGCGTGACCATCACCGGCAGCCGTTCGGTCAGATGCCGCAGCATCTCGAAGCTTGCACTGCCGCTGCCCAAGACCACGGCGGCCCTCAACACGGCTGTCGGAACTCCGCTGGCCAGCAGGATCTGTCCGACCTCCTCACGGCTGCGCAGGTGCGGCGAGAGTTCCTCTCCCTCGGGGGTCAGCCCGCCGAGATAGGCGATCCGGTGCACACCAGCATGTCGGGCCGCGGTCGCGAAGTTCTCCGCTGAGCGACGGTCGGTCGCCTCGAAGTTGGAGCCGGAACCGATCGCGTGCATCAGGTAGTACGCGACGTCAACGCCGTCGAGGGGACCGCGCAGACTGTCCGCAACCAGGACGTCTCCCTCGACGATGTCGACCTCGCCGGCCCAGGGATAGTCGCGCAACCGTGACGCCTTGCGCGCCATGGCCTTGACCGACCAGCCAGCGGCCAACAGCTCTGGAACCAGCCGGCCACCCACGTAGCCACTCGCCCCCGTCACGAGTGCCGTCCCACTCATTGGAGACTCCAGTCGATCGGTGCGCAGCCCTGCTGGGCCAACAGATCGTTGACCCGGCTGAACGGACGCGAGCCGAAGAAGCCACGGTCGGCCGACATCGGGCTGGGGTGGACGCTGGCCACGACGGGAATTGTTCCCAGACGTGGCCGCAGCGTCTGCGCATCTCGGCCCCACAGGATCGCCACCAGTGGCTGTCCGCGCTGCACCAGCACGTCGATGGCCCGATCAGTCACCTTCTCCCAGCCCTTGCCCCGGTGTGCGCCGGAGTTCCCGGGCTGCACGGTCAGGCATCTGTTCAGCAGCAGGACCCCTCGATCAGCCCACGCCGAGAGGTCCCCGTGGGATGGCGGGTCGAGTCCCTGATCTGCGCAGAGTTCGCGATAGATGTTGTGCAGGCTCCGGGGAATTGGGCGCACGTCGGGAGCGACGGAGAAGGACAGTCCGACCGCGTGGCCGGGCGTCGGATACGGATCCTGGCCGACGATGAGGACTCGCACATCTTCCAGCGGTCGCTCGAAGGCACGCAGGATGCGCGGACCGGCCGGCAGATATGAGCGTCCGGCGGCGATCTCGGCGCGCAGGAAGGCGCCCATCTCCGTGACGACGTCGGCGACTGGTGCTAGTCCAGCCGCCCAACCCGGGTCAATCAGCTCGGCGAGTGGACGCGGCGGCACCGTGCTCAGCCCTGGTCCACCGGCTCCGCGGGCTCGACGAGTTCGACGAGCACTCCGCCGGCATCTTTGGGGTGGATGAAGTTCACGCGCGAGTTCGCCGTACCGCGTCTGGGGGTGTCGTAGAGCAGGCGCAGGCCCCGCTCACGCAAGGTCGCACAGACCGCGTCGATGTCAGTCACCCGATAGGCCAGCTGCTGAATCCCTGGCCCGGAGCGATCCAGGAACTTCCCGATCGGTGAGTCGGCCCGCAACGGGGCCAGCAGTTGGATGGAGCTGTCCGAGTCGCCGACCCTCAGCATGGCCTCGCGGACTCCCTGATCCTGGTTGACCTCCTCGTGCACCGAATGCAGATCGAAGGTCTCGGCATAGAACTCCAAGGCCGCATCGAGATCTGGAACGGCGATGCCGACATGGTCGAGGTGGGTGAACATGGCTCCAAGTCTCCACCGCGGTCTGCGTCCTGGATGCATCGGTAGACTGGGTATCGCTCAGACCGGGCCGTGTCTTGCCGGCCTCAGCCTGCTGTTCAGGAGGATTGCTCATGTCGGGTTCGGTCATCGTTGGAGGCGCTCGCACCCCGATGGGTCGGCTCCTCGGCTCACTGAAGGGATTCTCCGGAGCAGACCTCGGCGGCGTAGCCATCAGGGGAGCTCTTGATCGCGCGGGAATCTCCGGCGATCAGGTCCAGTACGTGATCATGGGCCAGGTCCTGCAAGCAGGTGCCGGTCAGATCACTGCACGCCAGGCTGCGATCAAAGCCGGCATTCCAATGACGATCCCATCGCTGACCGTCAACAAGGTCTGCCTGTCCGGTCTCGACGCCATCGCGCTGGCTGACCAACTGATCCGCGCCGGAGAGTTCGAGATCGTCGTCGCCGGGGGCATGGAGTCCATGACGAACGCCCCCCATATCCTCCCGAAATCCCGGGAGGGCACGAAGTTCGGCGACGCGTCGCTGGTGGACTCGATGGCCTACGACGGGTTGTTCTGCGCCTTCGACCAGGTTGCGATGGGCGAGTCGACCGAGTCCTACAACGAGCGCTATGACGTGAGTCGCCAAGAGCAGGACTCCTTCGCTGCGGCCAGCCATCAGAAGGCCGCCCTTGCGGCCAAGAACGGCCTCTTCGACGACGAGATCGTCCCGGTGTCGGTGCCGCAGCGCAAAGGGGATCCGATCGAGATCACCGCTGACGAGGGCATCCGCGCCGACACGACCACCGAGAGCCTTTCCAAGCTGCGTCCGGCTTTTGCCAAGGAGGGCTCGATCACCGCAGGCTCTGCCTCGCAGATCTCCGACGGTGCTTGTGCCGTCGTGGTGATGTCGGCGGCCAAGGCCGCGGAGCTGGGCCTGACACCGATCGCCGAGATCGGGGCGCACGGCGTGGTCGCCGGGCCGGACACTTCCCTGCACGAGCAGCCGTCGAATGCGATCAGGGCGGCGTGCGCAAAGGAGGGAATCGAACCCCGGGACCTCGATCTGATCGAGATCAACGAGGCCTTCGCTGCGGTCGGGCTCGTGTCCACGCGCAAGCTCGACGTGGACGAGGACAAGGTCAACGTGAACGGCGGCGCGATCGCGCTCGGTCATCCCATCGGGATGAGCGGTGCCCGCCTGGTGCTGCACCTTGCTCTTGAACTCGGTCGTCGTGGCGGCGGAGTCGGCGCGGCGGGGTTGTGCGGTGGCGGCGGTCAGGGTGACGCCTTGATCGTCAAGGTCCCGACCCGCGGGTGACCGCCGAACAGACTCGACCCGGGAACCGGGGAAGACGCTCCGATCGGCGCGACGCCGATGTCGCGGATCTGGTAGGTCGCGCTCGCAATGGCGAGGCTCGCGCTGTGGCGCGGCTGATCTCCCTGGTGGAGGACGTCAGTCCCAAGCTGCGCGAGGTCTCCGCCGCGTTGGTGCCACATGTGGGGCATGCCCAGATCATCGGTCTGACCGGGCCGCCGGGGGTGGGCAAGTCGACCACGACGACCGCACTCGTCGCCGCGCTTCGGGCAGCCGGCAAGCGGGTGGGGGTGCTGGCCGTGGACCCGTCCTCCCCGTTCTCGGGGGGTGCTCTGCTCGGCGACCGGGTCCGGATGCAGGATCACGCGCTGGACCCAGATGTCTTCATCCGCTCGATGGCCTCTCGGGGACATCTCGGCGGACTGGCCTGGGCAACCCCGCAGGCGCTGCGCGTCCTCGACGGCGCGGGCTGCGACGTCGTGCTCATCGAGACTGTCGGCGTCGGGCAGGCCGAGGTCGAGATCGCCCAGCTTGCCGATTCCACGATGGTCCTACTTGCCCCGGGCATGGGCGACGGGATCCAGGCGGCCAAGGCGGGGATCCTTGAAGTGGCTGATCTCTACGTCGTGAACAAGGCAGATCGTGACGGGGCGCAACAAACCGTTCGTGACCTGCGCTACATGCTCTCCCTCGGCGGGCGGCACTCGGAAGCAGGCGCCTGGCGTCCGCCCATCCTGTCCACCGTTGCTACCAAGGGCGAAGGGGTCGCGGAGGTCGTGGCAGCCCTGGACAAGCACCGAGCCTGGCTGGACGAGACGGGAGAGCGGGCTCGCCGACAGGAAGAACGCGCTGCTGCTGAGATCGAGGCGATTGCCGTCGCGTCGTTGCGCGAGCGGATGGGTGACGTCCACGGCTCGGCCGCCCTCGGCACGCTCGCCGCACGTGTGGTCGCCGGAGAACTCGACCCGTATGCCGCAGCTGACGCCGTGATCGACGGGCTGTGAGGGTGGATGAGTCCCGATCTCGATGTCGTGGTGGTCGGCGCCGGTCCCAACGGACTGGCCGCGGCGCTGCGGTTGGCAGCCGCGGGGCTATCGGTACGGGTGTACGAGCGGGCCGATGCCTGGGGCGGCGGCACCAGGACGGCAGCTTTGACCGAACCCGGGTTCGCGCACGATGTCTGCTCCACGGCGCACCCGATGGTCGCGATCTCGCCGTTCTTCGTGGAATTCGATCTCGCCGCGCACGGCGTTGAGCTTCTCCAGCCGGAGCTTCCCTTTGCCCACCCACTCTCGAATGGCCGAGCGGTCCTGGCGCATGCGGACCTGGGCACGACCGCAGAATTGCTCGGGGCCGACGGGCCAGCGTATCGGCAGATGTTGGCGCCGCTGGTCGCCGATGCGCCCCGCCTGCTCACCACGCTGTTGGGGACGTTCCGCCGACCACCGACCTCGGGTCTGCCGGCAGTGCTGCACTTCGCCAGGTACGCGATGCGCAGCGCCGAAGGCCTGGCTGGTCGCTTTGCCGGAGAGGAAGCCAGGGCCCTGCTCGCCGGATGCGCAGCGCACAGCATGATGCGCTTGGACCGTCCGGTCACCGGCGGACTGGGCCTTGTGCTCGCGCTCCTCAGCCATGCGGTCGGCTGGCCGGTGGTGGCTGGGGGTTCCCAGGCGCTCAGCAACGCGATGGTCGCGGCGTTGAAAGCGGCCGGTGGGGACATCGTGACCGGCCACGAGGTGGTCAGCCTCGACGAGCTACCGCCCGCCCGCGCCACGCTTCTCGACGTCGCACCCGAGAGCTTTTTGCGCTTGGCTGGTTCCGCCGAGGTGCCTGGTGGGTATCGAAAAGCCATGCGCCGCTTCAGGTACGGGCCTGGGGTCTGCAAGGTCGACCTGGCACTGGCCGGACCGATGCCCTGGGCCAATCCCGAAGTCGGGCGCGCCGGGACCGTCCATGTCGGCGGAACGTTCGAGCAGATCGCGCGTTCCGAGGCGGACGTGGCGGCGAATCGTCATCCCGAGCAGCCATATGTGCTCACCGTCCAGCCAACCGTCGCCGATCCCAGCCGCGCGCCGAAGGGTCGGCACGTGCTGTGGGCGTACTGCCATGTGCCGTCTAGGTCCACCGTGGACATGAGCCAGGTGATCGAGGACCAAATCGAGGCGGTGGCTCCGGGGTTCGGTGACCTCATCATCGGTCGGCATGTCATGACAGCGGCGCAGATGAGCGATTACGACCCGAACTACGTGGGTGGTGACATCAGCGCAGGGGAGACGTCACTGTTCCAGATGTTGGCGCGACCAGTCCCACGCTGGTCGACTTATCGCACGCCGATCGACGGCGTGTACCTGTGTTCCTCGGCCACGCCCCCGGGCCCAGCCGTGCACGGCATGTGCGGCGACCATGCCGCCCGGCTGGCCCTACGACAGCGGTTCGGAATCCGCAAGCCGGTGTCACTGCGCCGCCTGCCCACCCCCGATCGGACGGCGTAGCCTTCGCGCACCATGCCTCGTGAACTTCGACTCCCCTTCGACCCGATCGAACGGGCCGGGGAGAACTGGGAGCGCACGTGGGGCCCAGCAACCGCGATGCGAGCCGCGACCTCGATCTTCCGAACCCAGCAGATCCTGTTAGCCCGCTTCGACGAGACCCTGCGTCCGTACGAACTGACGTTCGCCCGCTACGAGGCACTTGTGTTGTTGCGTTTCTCGCGGACCGGGACGCTTCCGCTCAAAGTGATCGGCAGCCGCCTCATGGTGCATCCGACGAGCGTCACGAACACCATTGAGAGGTTGGCCGCCGCCGGCCTGGTCGAGCGCCTGCCCAATCCGGCCGATGGCCGGGGAGTCCTGGCGTCGATCACAGCAAGCGGTAGGGCCGTCGTGGAACGGGCAACTGCGGATCTGATGGACGTGGACTTCGGGCTGGCCAACATCAGCGAGAGCCGCCTCGAGGAGCTCTACGAGACGCTCCGCGATGTCCGCTACGCGGCGGGCGACGTCAAGGAGGTCGAGCCGGCCATCAGCGCCACTCCGGCGGAGCCGAACCAATTGTTAGGTCGTCCTACTTGATTATTTAGTAGGACGTCCTACTATTAGGTATGACCGCACCCCTATCCGATGGCCGCGCGCGTTGGCAGCAGCGCTACGACGCAGCACTCGAGTCCGGACGCGTCCGCGACGCTGACTTCAGCACCCTCTCCGGAGTCGAGGTCGAGCCGGTGTACGGCCCACCGCCCGGCGAGGAGCCGGAAGGCTTCGAGCGGATCGGCTGGCCGGGGGAGTTCCCCTTCACCCGCGGCCTCTACCCGACCGGTTACCGAGGCCGCCCGTGGACCATCCGGCAGTTCGCCGGATTCGGCAACGCCGAGCAGACCAACGAGCGGTACAAGATGATCCTGGCCGAGGGCGGCGGCGGCCTGTCGGTCGCCTTCGACATGCCGACCCTCATGGGTCGCGATTCCGATGAGCCCGTGTCGCTGGGCGAGGTTGGGCACTGTGGCGTGGCCATCGACTCGGCAGCGGACATGGAAACGCTGTTCGCCGACATCCCGCTCGATCAGACCACCACGTCCATGACAATCAGCGGACCCGCCGTGCCGGTCTTCTGCATGTATCTCGTCGCCGCAGAGCGGCAGGGCGTCGACATCTCGACCCTGGACGGAACGCTGCAGACGGACATCTTCAAGGAGTACATCGCTCAGAAGGAGTGGCTGTTTCCGCCGGAGCCGCACTTGCGCCTGATCGGCGACCTGATGGAGTTCTGCAACGAAAAGATCCCGGCCTACAAGCCGATCTCAGTCTCTGGCTATCACATTCGCGAAGCGGGCTCGACCGCCGCGCAGGAGCTTGCCTTCACCTTGGCCGACGGATTCGGGTACGTCGAGCTCGGGCTTTCTCGTGGGATGGACATCGAAGCGTTCGCGCCAGGGCTGTCGTTCTTCTTCGACGCGCATATCGATTTCTTCGAGGAGATCGCCAAGTTCCGTGCGGCGCGGAGGATCTGGGCGCGTTGGATGCGTGACGTGTACGGCGCCAAAACCGAGCGGGCACAGTGGCTGCGCTTTCACACTCAAACCGCAGGAGTGTCCCTGACCGCCCAGCAGCCGGACAACAACATCGTCCGTACGGCTGTCGAGGCGCTGGCTGCAGTCCTGGGCGGAACCAACTCGCTGCACACCAACGCGCTCGACGAAGTGCTTGCCCTGCCGAGTGAGAAGGCGGCCCAGATCGCGCTGCGCACGCAGCAGGTGATCGCTGCCGAGACCGGAGTCGGAAATGTGGCCGATCCCCTGGGTGGGTCCTGGTACGTCGAGGCGCTCACCGACGAACTCGAACGGCAGGCTGAGGCGATCTTCACCCAGATCAAGGACATGGGCGCGGATGGCACGATGACCAGCGGTCTGCTTCGCGGGATCGAGGAGGGGTGGTTCCTCGTTGAGATCGCCGAGGCGGCCTTCGATTACCAGCTCAAGCTGGAAAAGGGCGACCGGCAGGTGGTCGGGGTCAACATCAACAACGCTTCAGTCAGCGAACACGACGAACTGGACATCCTGCGGGTCAGCCACGAGGTCGAGGTGGAGCAGTGTCGGATCCTCGGTGCCCGCCGAGGCGCCCGCGACGAGGAAGCAGTCCATGCGGCATTGACCCACATGGTCGAGGTCAGCCGTACTGCGGACAACATGGTGCCGGCCATGCTCGAGGCGGCACGCGCGGAGGCCACGCTCGGGGAGATCTGCGACGCCCTGCGGGGCGAGTGGGGCGGATACACCGAGCCCGCCCGGTTCTGAGGTCCCCGCTCGCCTCAGGACGGGCAGTGTGAAAATGTAAACCAATGCGTTGGCGCGGGGGTCGGTAGTGCCAGACGGGGGTCCGTAGTGGCAGACGAAGCGATGTTCGGCCCATACCGACTGGAGGGACTCCTCGGCCAGGGTGGCATGGGCGAGGTCTATCGCGCCTACGACGAGAGCCACCGGCGGATGGTCGCGCTCAAGGTGCTCTCGCCGCATTTGGCCGCAGATGAGAATTACCGCGCCCGGTTCCGGCGCGAATCCGAGATGGCCGCGCGCCTGCGTGAGGCCCACGTCATTCCGATCCACCGCTTCGGGGAGATCGACGGCCGGCTGTTCCTGGACATGCGCCTGGTCGACGGTAGCGACCTGGGCACGGTGCTCAAGACGCCCGGCGTGCTCTCCGCCCAGCGGGCGGTGGACATCATCAGCCAGGTGGCGCAGGCGCTGGATGCCGCGCACGACGACGGGCTGATCCACCGCGATGTGAAGCCGTCAAACGTCCTGGTGACCCATCGCAATAACGACAGTGACGATGTCTTCGTCTATCTCGTCGACTTCGGGATCGCCCGGGCGACCGGGGAGGATGGGCCGACCCTCACGCTGAGCGGAGCTGCCATGGGCAGCTTCGACTACATGGCTCCGGAACGGTTTATGGAGGAATCCGTCGACCGGCGGACCGACGTCTACTCCCTTGCCTGCATGCTCTACGAATGTCTCACGAGTAGGCGTCCATTTCTCGGTACCGGTCCCGCCCTCATGAACAGCCACCTGAATACGCCTCCGCCGCGGCCGTCCTTGCTGCTCCGCGACCTGCCGGCGGGTCTGGATGACGTGGTGGCCAAGGGCATGGCCAAGGACCCTGCAGAGCGCTATGCCCGGGCCGG
>JALZIX010000307.1 GCA_030860025.1 Actinomycetota bacterium | reverse complement strand
GCTGTCGCCGTCGAAGACGTACATCCTCCCCTGGTTCTGGTAGCTGGACGCACCGACGAGCTGGTCGGTCACCCCGTCGCCGTCGGTGTCGCCCGGGCCCTGGACGGCGATGCCGAACGAGCCGCAGTTCGAGGCGCAGCGGTCTGTACCGGGGCGCTCGTCCTCCGGGATGTTCAGCGTGCGGACGAGCTCGCCCGTCGCGCCGTCGAAGACGAAGGCCTGGCCCACGTTCACGTAGCAGCCCTCCGGGACGGGGGGCTGGTCCCTCCCGCCTCTGTCCACGCCGCAGCCGGCCGGGATGTCGTTGTTGGACGCCCCGACGATGATCTCGGGGACCCCGTTGCCGGCGATGTCTCCAGCGCGACCGAGGCGTGACCCGAACCGTGCCGAGGCCTGCGGCGCCGGGTTGTCCATCTCGAAGAGCGGGCGGCCAGTAGCGCTGCTGAACGCCCACGCCTTGCCCTGACCGTCGTTGCCGTCGACGTCCTGGGCGTCGGTGCCGATCGCGATGTCGTCCTTGCCGTCCCCGTCGGAGTCCCCGAACACGGAGATGAAGAAGCCGAACTGCGCCCCCTCCTGCGGCTCGGGGGACTCGAAGCGACGGAGCACCTCCCGTGTGCGACCGCTGAGCAGGTAGACCCGCCCAACATTGTTGCCGTTGTTGCTGAAGCTCAGGGCGGCGACGAAGAAGTCGTTGACGCCGTCGCCGTCGATGTCGTTGGCCACGGCCAAGCGCTCGGCCCAGCGATTAGTCTCCTGCGGGTCGGGCGAGTCGACGCGCTCCGTGTCGTACGGCGTCGCCGGGGTCGCGCCCAGAGCACCCGCCGCGAGCGTGCCCGCGACAGCCGTGGATACGACGGCGGCGATGATCAGCAGCGGCGTACGCACCTTGTGATTCCAGATTGCCACGTGGTTGCCTCCTGAAGCGATAAGACGTTGATGTAAGCCTGGGTGGCGTTGCCGCCGCGCTGTTCAACAGCAGGCGCACGCCAAGCCGGGAACGGCGAATCTGCTTTCTCCCAGCAGATGCCTCAGCGCGATTGCTTCAGCCCCGCCCAACCCGTGCGACGCGGGAAGCTAGAGCATCGAGGCTTTGGGTGTAAGTGTCTGACACACATAGCGTCAGCCCGCGAACTGTGTCGCTACCCGGCCGTGCTCTGACAGACTTCTCGCCATGTTGCCCGCTGCCCTCCCCGGCCTCACGACGCGGCCCGTCGGGACCGGCCACCGACTGTGCGTCTTCGTGCTCGCCCTGCTGGCGACCCTGGCTGTCGGCGGCCTGGTCGCGGGGGACGGTAGGGCGCAGAGCGAGGGCTTCGCCTATTCGGTCGAGCTGGAGGGGGATGTCGACCGCACCATGTTGCGCGATCTCGAGCGGGCGCTCGAGGAGGCCGAGAAGCAGCGTGCGCGCCTGGTCATCCTTCTCCTGGACACGCCGGGCGGAGATCTGGAGACCACGCGGGCGATGAGCAACGCCCTGCTCGGCTCGCCGCTGCCGGTGGTCGTCTACGTGGCGCCAGACGGTGCCCGCGCCGGCTCCGCGGGGGTGTTCGTCACCATGGCCGGCGACGTAGCCGCGATGGCTCCGCAGACCAACATCGGCTCGGCCTCACCGATCCTGGTCGGCCCCGACGGAGCGGTCGAGGTGCCTCCGACGCTCTATCGCAAGATTGTCAACGACGCCACGGCCTACGTCAGGGCGCTCGCCGAGGGCCACGGCCGCAACGCGGACCTCGCCGAGCGAACGGTGCGCGAGGCCACCAACGTCACGGCGAGCGAGGCACGCCGCGCGGGGCTGGTCGACCTGGTCGCAGGCAGCGAGGCGCAACTGCTCGAGCGCCTCGACGGCTTCCGGGTCAAGGGCGGCAAGGCTCAGGTACTGCGCACCGCCGGACTCCGAGTCGTGCGCGCGGACCTCTCGGCCTCGGCGGACGAAGAGCTCGACGTCGGGGGCGACGGCACGCTCGTCCTGGGGCTCGGCCTGCCGGGCCTGATCTTCCTCGCCATGTTCGCCGCCGTGATCGCGCTCCTGGCCCGGAATGTGCTCGTCCGGAGGCCGAGGAGGCCTTCCAGATGACCCGGAGCAGCTAGCCGTAGGACGTCGGGCCGACCTGCGCCGCTGGCGCCGCTCCCCGACCCCCGGTGCCGTTGTGGCCCGGCAGCGAGGGCGGTGGCCCGGCAAGGGTGTCGAGCTCCTCCAGCGTCAGCGTCTCGCGCTCCAGGAGAGCCACGGCGACACGATCGAGGGCATCGCGTGACGCGCTGAGCGCCGCGTGGGTGAGGTTCTCGGCCTCTTCGACCATCCGGTCCACCTCGGAGTCGATCAGGCGTGCCGTGTCGTCGGACACCAGTCGCCAGCTGGACTGCGAGCCGGGGCTCGGGGGCAACGCCCGGACCCGCTCGCTCATGCCGAAGTCACAGACCATCTTGCGGGCGATGTCGCCGACCCTGGCCAGATCATCGGAGGCTCCGCCGCTGGATTCTCCCAGCACCATCTCCTCGGCCGCTC
>JALZIX010000303.1 GCA_030860025.1 Actinomycetota bacterium | reverse complement strand
CACGCAGATGAGGTACGTCGGCTCAAGGTACGCGCGAACTCCGACACCCCGGAGGACTCTCAGCGGGCGCGGCGCTTCGGCGCGCAGGGAATCGGGCTGTGCCGGACCGAGCACATGTTCCTGGGCGAGCGCCGTCAGCTCGTCGAGGATCTGGTCTTGGCCGACACCGACGATGAACGGCAGGCCGCACTCGATGCCCTGCAGCCGCTGCAGAAGGAGGACTTCGTAGGGATCTTCGAGGCGATGGACGGATTGCCGGTCACTGTGCGGCTGATCGATCCACCGCTGCACGAGTTCCTGCCCGACATCACTGACCTGTCAGTGGCAGTGGCGCTAGCCGAGGAGCGCGGCGAACCCGACGAGAAGGCGGCCCGGCTGCTCATCGAAGTACGCCGGCTACATGAGTCCAACCCGATGCTCGGGCTGCGCGGGGTGCGACTGGGACTGGCCATCCCAGGTTTGTTCGCGATGCAGGTGCGGGCGATCGCGGAGGCCGCCGCTGAATGCAAGAAGGCCGGTGGGGATCCCCGCCCGGAGATCATGATTCCGCTCGTTGGAGCGGTACAGGAACTCGAAGCCATCCGCGAGGAGGCAGAAGGCGTGCTCGCCGACGTCGCGCGAACCGAGGGCGTGGACGTACCCGCACTGATTGGCACGATGATCGAGGTTCCCCGGGCCGCCCTGACCGCCGGTGAGATCGCCGGCGCCGCGGAGTTCTTCTCGTTCGGCACCAACGACCTGACACAGATGGGCTGGGGGTTCTCGCGTGACGACGTCGAAGCATCGTTTTTCACCACGTACCTGGAGAAAGGAATCTTTGGCGTCTCCCCGTTCGAGTCCTTGGACACCGAGGGCATCGGGAGACTGATCAGGATCGCAGTCGAGGAGGGGCGCGCGGCCCGACCGGATCTGCACCTCGGCGTCTGCGGTGAGCACGGCGGTGATCCCGATTCGGTTCACTTCTTCCACGATGTGGGATTGGACTATGTTTCCTGTTCCCCGTTCCGGATCCCGGTTGCCCGGCTAGAGGCCGCCCGCGCCGCGCTGTCTGGGTGAAGACAACCGCTGTGCACAACATCGGCGCCCCTCGGCGCCGCGTGGTACCCATGGAGCTGTGATCGGCACTTTCGGGCGGGTCGCGGCAGCCCTCGTGGTCGCCGCCATCCTGGTCGTGGGGGCGACCGCGGTGAACATCTGGTGGACGGCTCGCCAGGACGCCCGCCCTGTGTCGGACGCGATCGTCGTCCTAGGGTCCGCGCAGTACGACGGCGAGCCCTCGCCGATCTTCGAGGCTCGACTCGACCACGCTCTGGATCTTTACAACCAAGGTGTGGCGCCGATGATCATCACGGTTGGTGGCCGCCAGGAGGGTGACCGCTACACCGAAGCCGAGGCGGGCCTCCTCTGGCTGGTCGATGAGGGCGTTCCGGAAGAGGCCTTGCGGGCCGTACCGGACGGTGTCGACACGCTGAGGAGTCTGCAACTCATCGCTGACCTGTTCTCCCAGCAGGGGCTGTCCACGGCCGTCCTGGTCACCGATCCTTGGCATGCGCTGCGGGCTACCCGCATGGCCGAGGATGCTGGCATCGTGGCCTCGAGCTCACCTACGCGACAGGGTCCCGCGGTGCAGACTCGATCCACGCAACTCCGGTACATAGCGCGCGAGACCGCGGCCTACATCTTTTATCGGCTCACTGGTTCCAGCACAACCGGGGCACCAGGTATCAATTAACCGGGAGACGACATCCTCGAGATCGGCAAGGTCAAGGACAACCAGGCGCCCATCCTTCGGGGCGAGGAGATCGTTGCCTTCCTGGCGGGCTCCAACTGGAAGGACGAAGCCACTCTGACCAAGGGGAAAACGGTATGGAAGCTGCGGGCGGCCAAGGGAAAGCGGCTGGTCGGGACGCTGAGCACTGATCCGGAGGTCAGCGACACCGGCGAGCAGGCGAGGTTCGTGGCAGAGCGGGCATCGGCGTGGCGGGGGACCTGGGACATAACCCTCGACGGGGTCCGGTACAGGTTGGGTCCTAAGTCGTTCTGGCGCGGCACACATAGGATCGAGCGAAGCGGTCAAGAGGTGGCCGTCAGTGGTACGGCCGGAACTTGGTCCACTCGGGTGACGCTCGAAGCCGCCGAGGACGTCCCCCTCGATCATCAGCTCTTCCTGCTCTGGATGGTGTTCATCCTCAACCGTCGGGCCGCGAACACGGCTACCAGCACCGCCGTCATCGGTGTCGCGGCTGCGGCTGGCAGTTCGTGACCGCGTCCGCGACGTCGTCGTCCTCCTCGTACCGGTCCAACAGGTTCTCCCGATGAGGATCCGCAACGAAGACATCGCGCTGGTCCGCGAGCGGTCGGCCATCGACGAGATCGTCGGAGAACATCTCCAGCTCCGTCGAGCCGGCGGCGGAAGTCTGAAGGGGCTGTGTCCGTTCCATGAGGAGAAGTCCCCCTCGTTCCAGGTCACCCCGCAAAGAGGTCTTTTTTATTGTTTCGGTTGTGGGGCCGGAGGGGACGTCATCCGATTCGTGGAGCAGGTGGAGCACCTGTCCTTCACCGAGTCCGTCGAACGCCTAGCCACTCGGGCCGGCATCCAACTTCGCTACGAGGACACCGGGTCGGGGCCGGGACGTTCCAGCGCGCCAGCCGGACAGCGTGGTCGACTGCTGGAGGCCAACAAGCTGGCCGCGTCCTATTACGCCGAGCAGCTTGCCGGCGATGAGGCACTGCAGGCCCGGGAGTGGCTGGCCGAGCGCGGATTCGATCGAGAGGTCGCCGAGCAGTTCGGCTGCGGGTTCGCCCCGGGCGGCTGGGATGCCGTGACCCGCTTCTTGCGGGCCAAGGGCTTCACCGAGAGCGAACTGACCACCGCCGGACTGGCCCGGCAGTCCTCACGCGGATCACTGATCGACCGGTTCCATCGCCGCCTGCTCTGGCCGATCAAGGACATCACCGGTGACGTGATCGGCTTCGGTGCGCGCAAGATTTTCGACGACGACGACGGCCCGAAGTACCTGAACACTCCGGACACTCCGCTGTACAAGAAGAGCCACGTTCTGTACGGCATCGAGCGCGCCAAGGGGAACATCGCCAGGCGGCATCAGGCCGTGGTGGTCGAGGGCTATACCGACGTGATGGCATGTCACCTCGCGGGCATCCCCACCGCGATAGCGAGCTGCGGCACCGCCTTCGGCATCGAGCACATCGGTGTCCTGCGGCGTCTGCTGATGGACCAGGACGAGCTCCGCGGGGAAGTGATCTACACGTTCGACGGCGACGCCGCGGGGCAAGCGGCTGCGCTGAAGATGTTTGGCGAGGACCAACGCTTCGTTGCCCAGACGTTCGTGGCGATCGAGCCGGATGGCCGGGACCCGTGCCAGTTGCGGCAGGACCGCGGCGATGAGGCCGTACGGGATCTGATCGCCCGACGAGTCCCGCTCGTGGCCTTCGTGCTACGGGCGACCGTCGCGCGCTACGACCTGGAGACCGCTGAGGGTCGGGTCCAGGCCCTGCAACGTACGGCCCCGATGGTCGCCCATATCAAGGACCGTGGGCTGCGCCCGGAGTACGCACGAGTGCTCGCCGGACTGCTGGGCATGGACATGGAGTCAGTCATCGCCGAGGTGCGTCGGGCGGGCAAATCGCCTCAGGAAGCGCCGGGACGACGAAAGACCGGCTGGGGTGCGCAGGAGCGCTCCGACGCCGACCGTGAGTCGCACGATGGGACTGATCGGCCATCGCCTGCTGACAGCGAGGGAGAGTCCGGGACCGCTTCGACGGCAACGGCCCGCCCGAGGGTGGCCAGGCCCGACGACGGACCGGCATCACTGATCGAGCGCGAGGCCCTGAAGTCAGCCATGCAGCGCCCCGCTGTCGCCGGGCCGGTCTTCGACGCGGTCGGCCCGGCCGCCTACACCCAGGAGGCCTATCGCCGTCTCCGAATCGCGATCACCGAGGCCGGGGGTGCAACCACGGCTCCGGTCAGTGGCCCTGCCTGGGCCGCAGACGTTTCCGCACGACTGGACGATCCGATCCTTGTCAGCCTGGTGACCCAACTCAGCGTCGAACCCCTCGCTGCGGGCAGCAAGGACGAGACCGACTACATTTCGGCGGTGCTCGCTCGCCTGCAGCATCTCTCGGCGGTCCGGGAGGTCGCGACGCTCAAGGGGCGACTGCAACGGATGAATCCGGAGGAGTCACCGGAGGCCTACCAGCGGATCTTCGGTGAGCTGATCTCACTCGAACAGCAAGCCAAACTGCTAGGGGAGCGCGGCATGGGCGTACTGACATGACTGAGCCAGGCGCCCGCACATGAGTGTCTGGCCACGGCGCCGCCCTGCGGTCCCCGGATACGCGCGGGAGTGGCTGGAGATCGGCGAACGCGTGCTGGCGTTCGGGTGGACGCCGTACGGCGATCTGGTCATGGCGACGCCGCGTGGGCTCTGGATCACCGATCACGACACACCACCCCCCACCGCAGCGGCGGGGGCCCGGCACGCGCCAGTGACTGGCGAGTCTGCTGAGCAACCGCGGGGGCGCCGGATGGGCTGGGAGTCCATCGTGACGGCCAAGTGGACCGGCGATGTGCTGACCGTCACCCCCGCGGAGGAGGTGGCGCCGCAGATCATGAAGCGGCTGCCTCCGGTAGTACTTCCGCTGCCCGAGTCAGGGGATCTGCCGCGGGTCGTACGCCAGCGGGTCGATCGCAGCGTCGCGCTCTCATTCCGCCGTCCGCTGAGCGCAGCCACAACCGCCCTGCTGGTGGCTCGGCGGGTCAGTGGACGCGACGGACTGCTCTGGTACGCGGTGTTCGACCGGGACTGCGACGCCTCGAATGAGGACGCCCGACGCCAGGCCCTCGATCTTCTCGAGTTGGCGGCCGCGGCGCAGGCGCCCAAGGCCTATTTGGACTAGTCGCCACGCGGCGGCACGGGCAGCTCCGTCGGCTCTACTGTCTGGAGCCGTTCAGCCGATCGGGGTAACCGACGGAAGCGAGCGGATCCGAGGTCTCGCTGCCGATGCGGGACTTGACGGCTCCCACGACGTTCTCGGCACGGGCCTGCACCAGTCCCGCGGCCTCCTGCACCGTGGGATTGTCGCGGATCTGACGCCAGGACCTGAGCAGCTGCTCATATCGCTGCCGGCCAGCCCTGCTCCCTAGCACGTAGCCGACGCCGAAACCAAATACGAACGAGAACTTGCGCATGGGTCTAACCTACCCCGCCGACCGGCCTGGGTCGCGGCTCGCTCGGAATCCGAGCCAGCGCGTGCGGTAGCCTTTGCGACGCGACGCCGACGGCTCGAGCGCCCATCGCCGTCATTCCCCTGTAGCTCAATTGGCAGAGCACGCGACTGTTAATCGCGGGGTTGTTGGTTCGAGTCCAACCGGGGGAGC
>JALZIX010000267.1 GCA_030860025.1 Actinomycetota bacterium | reverse complement strand
CGATCTGACCAGCGCTCCGTCGCCGCCCGCTTCGCGTTACCCGGCATCGCGGCGGAACTACTGACCCTTGCGCCGGAGGAGGCTTTTTGGCATGCGAGCGATGGTGTATCGCGGGCCGTACAAGATTCGCGTCGAGGAGAAGGACATTCCCCCGATCGAACACCCGAATGACGCGATAGTCCGCGTCACGATGGGCGCGATCGTCGGTGCGGATTACGCCCGGACAACCCCATCACCGAGACCGGCGTGCTCAGCGAATTCAAGCGACATGGCATCTCGTCGCGGTTCGGCCGCAAGCGCGCTGACCTGGTGCATCAGCCGCTCGATGCAGTCATCGTTGTCGGCCCCTGGCTGTTGGCTGGAGGCGTCGCTTACCGCGGGATCAAGGCGTTGACCGAGCCGTTGCGAGCGTCAAGGCGCTGACCGCTGCATGGTCAGCTTTGCAGCGGCTCGGCGCCGTCGCCAGCGGAACGCGTAACCGACCCACGAGACCGCGATGAGGCCCGCCAGGCAGAGTTGAAACGTGACTACGTGCTCCTCCGGATAGACGACTCCGGTGAGGTAGTGGTCGATGAATCCGCGCGGCAGACCCTCCTCGCCGGCCCGGCGTCGGGCCCAGTCCTCCATCTCGGTGAGCGGGCAGGGCACCTTGACGACTGCATTGAGCACGCCCCACACCGCGAGGCACACATGTACGACTATGAACCGCGGCCAACGCCAGGCAAGGAAGCCGCCGAAGCTGAGGAACACGAGGAACGTGAAGTGCGCCAGCATCAGTAGATCCGCGAGTGCCTGATACACCTGCTGCCCTCCAATGCTTGCCTCCACCAATTGTGGACCGGCTGCGAGGAAACGTTGGGTCAGTGGTCGGCACGGCCGGAAATTTCGGCGAGCACGTCTCGCACCCGGAGCGCTAGTGTCGCGGCTTCGGTGTCTCCGATCAGCGTTGGCGGGGCCAGTTGCCCCGCTACGCCGACGGCTAGGGCTCCGGCATCCAGCCATTGGCTCACCTCGGACGGCGCGATCCCTCCAGTGGGCACGAAGGCGAGGTCCGGGAGTGGTCCGCGCAGGGTGCGCAGGCCAGCCGGGCCGATCAAACTTGCGGGAAACAGCTTCACAGCCCTGGCCCCGATGGCTTGGGCCTGCATGGCCTCGGTGGCGGTGAACACTCCGGGAAGGACCAGCCGGCCGGTTGCGAGCATGGCCTTCATCAGCTGCCCGGGACTTCCCGGCGACACCAGAAAGTCCGCGCCCGCGTCATCGGCTCGCTGGGCATCATCGACGCTGCGTACGGAGCCGATTCCGAGCAGCACTTCCGTGTCCGCTTCGCCGCGTAATGCGGTCAGCACCCCGCAGGCGTCCGGGGTGGTTCCGGTGACTTCCAGGATTTGCACCCCGGCCCCGAGAAGCATGCGGCCCACCCGTAGCGCATCGTCGGCGGTCGGTGATCGGAGCACCGCAATCAATTTGCACTCGGCGATCCGGCGCAGGCTCGCATCGGGGGCTGGTTCGCTGGCGGGCATTACCGCGAGTCGCCGTCCGCGACGTCATCCTCGGTGGCGCTGTCGCGAATCGAGCGCGGTACGTCAATGGGATTATCGCCACGCGAGGCAACCGCATGCGCGGCACATGTTGCGCCGCGGCGCAGCCGCTCGGCCATGGGCACGTCATCCAGCCATCCGGACAGATAGCCGGCCGCGAATGCGTCACCGGCGCCAGTCGGGTCGACCAAGGGAACCATCCGGGCTGGCATTCCGACGATGTCCTCGGCGGTGATCGCGCAGGCGCCCTCCCAGTCGTGGATGACGACGGCGGTGGCGGCCAGCGAGGACAGCTCCTTCTGGAGCTGGTCCGGATCGTCGGTCCCCAGCAACAGCGCAGCTTCCGCGGTGGACAGGAAGAGGGTGTCGGCGCCCTGTACGAGCGGGGCCAACAGATCGACCGCGTCACGATCGCGAAGCAGTCGCCGGCGGACATTTGCGTCCACGCTGAGGTGCAGGTCTGCCTCACGAGCCCGCTGGGCCAGGTGGGTGATGAGCTCATGACCCGACTCGGAGATCAGCGCCGTGATGCCGGTCAGGTGCAGGAGGCGCCCGGAGACCACGTAGTCGACATCGAGGTCACGATAGGTCAGTCGACTGGCTGCCGAACCCGTCCGGTAGGCGTGGTTGTCGATGCCGCCGAGCGGCAGCAGTTCCTTGAAGTACACGCCCGTGGGTGCAGTCTGATCCACCACGACTCGGGACACGTCGACGCCGGCGCCGCGCAGCGTACGGATTCCTTCGCGGCCGAAGGGGTCCTCACCGACGGCTCCTACCCAACCCACCTGGTGGCCCAGCCGCGCCATGGTGAGCGCGACATTGGCCTCCGCCCCCCCGATCGACTTGCGCAGCAGGGACGAGCCAGCCAGGCGTGCCCCGGTCTCGGCGGGCTCGACCACGGCGAGCAACTCGCCAACCGTGACCGCTTCGAGATCGCTCACCTAGAACAGTCCATGTCCGGGGGAGTACCGCTCGAGCACATCGAGGTCGAGTTGGACGCCGAGACCCGGCCCGTCGGGCACCTCGAGCATCCCCATCGAGTCCAGCGTAAAGCCGCCGACCACGAGATCATCGATGTAGGCCGAACCGGTCTTGTACTCCACCAGGTCCGCTCCCGGCAGGGACGAGACCAGTTGCAGATCAGCGGCCAGACCAATGCCGGTGTTCCAGCCGTGCGGGATGAACTTCACCCCGAACGCCTCGGCGAGCCACGCCACCCTTCGCGACTCGCTCAGCCCGCCGCTCTTAGTCGTATCGGGCTGGACGACGTCGAACGCGCCCGCGGACAGGAACCGCAGGAAGTCCTGCCGGCGCGTGAGCACCTCACCCCCGGCGATCGGCACGCTGGAGCGGCGACGCAGCTCGACGTGGCCGCCGAGATCGTCGGGACGTAGCGCCTCCTCGAACCACGCGACGTCGTAGTTCGCGAGCATGTCGGCAGTACGTACGGCCCAGTTGAGCCCGTTCGGCCAGAACGCATCCGACCCGCCGGCATCGACCGCCAGCAGGGCGTCCGGTCCGATCGCTTCGCGCGCGGTACGCACGGATTGCTCATCCACGGCGGCGCTGCCCCGACCGAATCCACCCCACCCGATCTTGAAGGCCGTGAACCCCTGCGCGACCAGCTTGTCCAGCGAACCGGCAAGGCTCGCGTCGTCGTCGATCAGCACGGAGGCATACGGGCGAACCCGATCCCGATAGCGCCCACCAAGCAGCGAGCCGACCGGGAGCCCCGTTGCCTGACCGAGGATGTCCCAGAGTGCGATGTCTATCCCACTGATGGCATGCGTCACCGCGCCGCCGCGGCCGAGCCAGAACGTGTTCTGGTGCATGACCTGACTGACCTTGTCGGGTTCGAGCGGGTTGGCCCCCAGGCAAATGGGCGCGAGCACGTCGAGAGCCGCGTGGACGAGGGCCGCGCTGGAGAAGACACTGCCGGTACCGACGATCCCGGCGTCGGTGTGGACGGTCACGAGCGTGTGCACCACGTCGTCGGTGCGGAGTTCGAGCGTCCAGCCGCCTTTGGGGGTAGCACCACGCAATCCGGCCGCCCGGATATCGGTGATCTTCATGAGGTCACGTCATCCACCTGTACGACGATCCCCTGGTTCGGATCCAGTGCCACAGTTGGGCCGGTCCTCCCGCCGGACGGCCCGGTCGTCCTCACCAGCACCGAGCCGCTTCCACCGATATCCACCCGTCCGGGCCGGTCGGTCAGGTTGAGCGCGACCACGATGCGGGCGGCTCCGGATTGGCGCGCGTAGGCGAGCACATCCTCGCGTGCCGGGTGGCCGAGGAAAGAGATGCCTCCCCAACGCAGTGCCGGGTGAACTGTGCGGAGATGTAGCAGCCGACGATAGAGGTTCAGCAGCGACGCAGGGTCACTCAGCTGGGCCGAGACGTTCACCTCAGCGCCGTTGGCGGCCACCGGCAACCAGAGATGCGCCTCCGGCGAGCTCGAGAACCCGAAGTTCGGGCCGGTGTCCCACGGCATCGGCGTGCGCGTCGGGTCGCGACTGACTCCACCCGAAGCGCGGGCGAAGTAGTCGCGCTGCCGCTCGCGTGGCACTGGCTGATCGGTGAGGCCGAGTTCGTCGCCGTAGAGCAGACACGGTGTGGCGGACAGGGTCAGCAGGAGAACGGCGGCCACCCGGGCCTGCTTCGGACCTAGGCGGGTGGCCAGCCGTACGCGATCGTGGTTCCCCAGCGCCACGATCGGCCAGGCGCCGGCGGGCATCGCGGCGTAGAGCGCCTGCAGTTCGGCTCTGAGGAGATCGGCACGCCAGGGCGTCTCGAGCAACCGGAATGGGAAAGGCAGGTGCATCCCGTCGAGTGCTGCGCCGTAATAGGCGGCCCAGTCCGCCCAGGACATCGCCTCGATCTCGGCGATGGTGACCGCGCCGGGATAGTCGTCGATCACCGCTCGGATCTGGGCGAGCGCGGCAGGAGTGTCGGCGTGCCGTCGGTCGTACACGTGGAGCTGGGTGCCGAAATCGGCGTGCTGCAGGTCGTAGGGGTTGGCGTTGCCCTCCGGTGCTTCCGGGTTGTCCCGAAACTCGGGGTCCTTCATCAGCATGTGCGCCACATCGATCCGTACCCCGTCGACTCCACGATCGAGCCAAAACCGGAGCACGTCGAGCATGGCGGCTACCACCTCGGGATTTCGCCAGTTCAGATCAGGCTGCTCCACCAAATGGGAGTGCAGGTAGAACTGCCCGGTCGCCTCGTCCCACTCCCAGACCGAACCCCCGGCCTCGCTCGTCCAGTTGTTGGGCAGACCACCGCCCGGCTTCGCGTCGCGCCACACGTACCAGTCCCGCTTGGGGCTGGTACGCGCGGACCGTGACTCGAGGAACCACCGGTGCTGGTCAGAGGTGTGGTTCGGAATGAAGTCCACGATGATCCGCAGACCCCGGGCGTGGGCCTCGGCCACCAGCCGATCAAAGATGGCCAGACTGCCGAACATCGGGTCGACCTGCGCGTGATCGCTGACGTCGAAGCCGTGGTCGAGCATCGGGCTCCGGTAGAACGGGCCGACCCAGACCGCGTCGACGCCCAGCGTGGCTGCCAGGTAGTCCAGCGACAGGATCAGGCCCTTGAGGTCGCCGATCCCGTCCCCGTTGCCGTCGCGCAGGGACGGGAGATGGTTCTCATAGAGGACCGCACCGTGCCACCAGGCAGGCGCCGATTCCGCGTCGGCCCGGAGCCCCTGGGCGATCGCGTCCCTGGTCATTGCTGACACCGCGTCATCCCTTCGAGATCCCGGCCAACATGCCCCGGACGAAGTGCTTCTGCATGGCGACGAATACGACCATCGGGACGATCATCGACAGCATTGCCGCTGACGTGAGTACCTCCCAGCCGTTGCCGCGGGAGGCGACCAGGCCGCTGACCGCAACGGTCATCGGTGCCACGTCGCGATAGCCGCCGAGGAAGATCAGCGCCGTGAGCAGGTCATTCCACGTCCACACGAACTCGAAGATGGCCAGTGCAGCCAGTGCGGGACGGGAGATCGGCAGCACGATCTCGAAGAAGATCTGACTGGCGCTGGCACCGTCGATCTCGGCAGCCTCGAAGAGTTCGCGAGGCAAGGCGGCGAAGAAGTTGTGCAACAGATAGATCGCGAACGGGACCCCATAGCCCAGGTGCACCAACCACAGCCCGAAGAAGCTGCCGGCGAGGTCGAGATCGTTGAACACCCGCAGTAGGGGCACGAAGGTGATCTGCACCGGGATGATCAGCAAGGCCACCATCGTCAACAGCACGCCGCGGCGGAAACGAAAGCGCATGCAGGCCAGCGCGTAGGCGGCCGCTGAGGCGACGACCACCGTGAGCAGGGTGGCCGGTACCACGATGGCCAGGCTGTTGAAGAAGCTGAGCAGCATGCTGTCGCGATCCAGCACCCGCTCATAGTTGGCAAGGGTGTAGTCGCCCGGAGCAGCGAAGGCATGCCACCAGCCAGTCGACAATACGTCGGTGGACGGCCGGAAGGAGCTGACCAGCAACCCAACGAGAGGAACGAGCCACACCGCCGCGATGACCAGCACGACGACGTGTACCGGGACTCGGCGAACGCGGCTGCGCCACCGAGCCGGTCCCCGTGCCGGCGGCGGCGGAAGGGAGAGGTCCCCGCCGTCCTCACTCGCGCCTGCCTGACTCTCCACGACCTGGCTCACCATGGGCTCAGACCTGGCTGCTCTGCCGGCGGAACTGGCGGAGGTTGTAGATCATGATCGGGAGTACGGCCACCATCAGCATCGTGGCGATCGCGCCGGCGCTGCCGTTGTCCCGAGCGGTGAACAGCGCGCGGTACATCACCGTCGACAACACGTCGGTGCCGTACGCACCGTTGGTCATCACGTAGATGATGTCGAAGGCCTTGAGCGCGATGACCGTGACTGTCGTGGTCACGACGATGATCGTCGGCACCAGAATCGGCAGCGTGATATAGCGGAAGGCCTGCCACTCGGATGCGCCGTCGAGACGGGCCGCCTCCAGCAGTTCGTCAGGCACCGAGCGCAACGCCGCAGAAAAGATCACCATGGCGAATCCGGCCTGAGTCCACAGGGTGGCCGCAATGAGTGCGAAGTTGTTCGTCGCTTCGTCGATGATCCAGGCGATCGGATCGGTGTTCGTCAACGCCGTGAGGACGGCGTTGACCGTTCCGGTCTGCTCGGCGACGGAGGGCTGATAGTCGTACATGAACGTCCAGATGACCCCGGCGGCAACCGCGGAGACCGCGATCGGCAGGAACAGGGCGAGCTTGACCAGGCCGCCGTACCGGACCCGCTCGGCCAGTACTGCGATCACCAGGCCGACGAGGGCAGCCAGCGTGGGCAGGAGCACGACCCACAGACCGGTGTTGCGTAACGCGATGAGTGTCACGGGATCCGACAGCGCGGACGCGTAGTTTTCGAGCCCGACGAAGCTCGTGCTCTTGGCGTCGAAGAAGCTCAGGATGACGGTCAACACGCCCGGAAAGACCAGGGTCAGTCCCACGATCAGAGCGCCCGGTCCGATGAACAACCACGGGATCGTCCGGCGGTACCCAGCGGTAGGGAGCTTGGCCAGTCCACGGTCGCCGAGTCGGAGATACGCGACGCCGACGGTGAGGATCACCACGCCGGCCCCGGCGATCAGCCATACGCGGTCACCGATCATTGCCGGCTGTGCAAGACCACCTGCCAGGTAGCCAGGCTCGGGTCACTCCTCATCTGGTCTCCTCGATGGTGGCCAGGATCTCGTCGAGGTCCGCCGGGTTCTGCGTGTAGTCCAGACCGGCCCGCCAGAACGCGTCAACAGTCGTCTGCGGCATGAGGGAGTTCCCAAGCGTGTACGTGCCCTGCGCCTCGACCAGGACCTGGCTCGCGCGTTGCAGGAACAGGTCCTCGTAGGCAGCGTCCTCGACGTTGAGGTTGGGCGAGAGCCAGCGTCCGGTGCCGGCGATCAGCGTTCCTGCCTCTGGACTGGCCAGGTACTTCACCAGCGCCACCGACTGCTCCGTCTCGTTGATCATGCCGACGATCTCGCCGGAGATGGACCGGATTCCGGGGAAATCCGGGTTGTAATCAGGCACCGGGAAGAAGTCGAGGGTCTCGCCCGGCTCCACGTCAGGGAGGCTGTCGGTGATGATGCCACCCATGAAGGTCGCCTGCTGAAGGATCGAACAACCGGGCGGATCACTGTAGATCGGGTTAGCAGCCTCGGCGAAGTTCGTGCTCAGCACGTTCGTCGTGCCGCCGTAGACCATTCCCTCTGCAACGGTCTCACCATAGGTCTCGAACGCAGCGCGGACCTCCGGCGAGGTCCACGGCTCATCGCCGGCTGCCCACCGTTGGTGAAACTCAGGGCCGGCCTGGCGCAGCAGGATCTCGTCGATGAAGTCCGACGCGGGCCAGCCACTTGCCGCACCGCTCTCGAGGGCAACACACCACGGCGTGCGGCCGGCGTCCGCCTCCTGCTGGGCCCAACCCTGTAGCTCGTCCCAGCTGGCCGGGTCGGTCGGGCCCTCGTAGGTCGAGGGGTCGTACCAGATGAGGCCGCCGAGATTGGCCGTGCTGTAGATGCCGAAGACCTCGCCGTCCACCGAGCCGGTCTCGATGAGACTCGGCGAGAAATTGTCCTCGAGAACATCGTTGCCCAGGACTTCCCGAAGGTCGACCAGATTCCCCTCCCGGGCAAAGGCCGAGATTTCGCCGATTGCCGGCGTCTCGACCACGTCCGGCGGATTGCCGCCCTCGACCCGGGTCTGTAGGACCGCGGCGAAGTCCCGCGTGCCCTCGTACTGGACCTCGACGCCGGTGGCCTCCTCGAACGGCTTGAGTACCTCGAGGAAGGCGTCGAGCTCCTCACCGCCCAGCAGGCCCAGCATGGAGACCGTGCCGCCGATCTCCTCGCCTCCAGCAGCCTCCAGCGCAGCGTCGCGCGCAGCGTTGCTGGCGGGATCATTGGCCCGCTCTTCTTCGGGGGAGTCGCCGCAGGCGCCGAGCACAAGAGCGGCGGCGCAGAGGCCGGCGGAAACGGTGCGAACTTTCTGCATGTCACTTCTCCAGGGGCGCGATGAGCTGACTTCCAGAGCCGAGGCAAGTCACCGTAACAGCAGTAAGGTCGATTGTCGACAATCGACCTTATGGCTAGAGTATTCGTCATGAGGCGACCGACATGAGCGACTATGTTGTCCGGCTGCGTGGGTGCGGCCAGTGACGAATTCCCTCGGGCTGAAGCGGGTTCCCGGGCTGTCTCGTCGGGAGCAGGTCGCCGAGATCCTGCGGGATGCCATCACCGCTGGCCGGCTCAAACCAGGCGATCGGCTGATCGAAACGGATCTGGCCAGCGAGTTGGGCACCAGCCGCGCGCCGGTGCGCGAGGCACTTCGTCAGCTGGAGGAGCAGGGTCTGGTGGCCTCATACCCGTACCGCGGCAGCGAAGTCCTCGGCGTCTCGGAGGACGAGGTGGAGCAGATGCTCGTCCCGATCCGAGTCACCCTCGAGCGGTTCGCATATGCGAGAGCCCTCGGGCGCCTCAGCGCGGCAGATTTCGACGATTTGCAAGCCCTGGTAGCGGAGATGGCGGTGGCCGCCAGGGAAGAGTCGGCCGACCGGCTCGCCGACGCCGACATCCGTTTTCACGAGTTGATCATCCTGCGATCAGAGCAGCGTCATTGCCTGCAGATCTGGCGGACCATCGAACCGCGGGTACGCGCGTACTTCCGGCGGGATGCGCCCGCCCATGACGATCCGGGAGCCGTTGCCGCGCAGCATCAGGAGCTCCTTGACGTATTACGGACCGGCTCGGAAGCAGAAGTTCTCGAGGCAGCCGACCGACACATTCATACCCATCCCACCCATACGACACAGCCGCGCACACCCGACGAATCCGCACGCCGAGAGGTGACCGGTGCTGGATAGCTCGGTCGTCGTGACCGGCGCGGCCTCAGGCATTGGTCGGGCGGTCGCCCTGGCTGTCGCGCAGCGCGGCGCCAGAGTCGCCGTCCTCGATGTCGACGCCGCCGGAGCCGCCGCGGTGGCTTCCGAGGCGCTGGCCGCGGGAGCGCCAGCAGCGATCGGAATCACCTGTGACGTCTCGCACGAGGTGTCGGTACGGCGGGCCTACGACGAGGTCGAGGAGTCACTCGGCGGGTTCGACGCGGTCTGCGCCAATGCCGGCATCGAAGTCAATGCTCCGTTGCACACCTTTGAGTTGGAAGCGTGGAAAGGCGTTCTTGAGGTCAACCTCGTGGGGGTGTTCCTCACCTGTCGCGAGGCGTTGGGTCGGCTGGTGGCCCGCGAGGCCGGGGGCTCGATCGTCTGCACATCGTCGCCGGCGGCCTTCGTCGGGTTCTCCGGTGGCGGCAACAGCGCCTATGCCGCATCCAAGGGTGGCATCTCGGCGTTCGTGAGATCGGCTGCCGTCGACTACGCGCAGTACGGGATCCGGGTCAACGCCGTTGTCCCCGGCGCCACCGACACTCCCATGCTGTTCGCATCAGGCGACGATGAGGTTTCGCCGGTGGACCAGGCCGAGCGCATCCGATCGGGGGCGCAGATGCAGATCCCGTTGGGGCGCCTCGGCCGCCCCGACGAGATCGCCGCGGCCATCGTGTGGCTGCTCTCGTCCGAGGCCTCGTACGTCACCGGGACCCACCTCGTGTGTGACGGCGGACTGATGGCCAAGAGCGCCAATGACTTCTGACCTATGGAGGAAGGAGTGACGATGACGGCCAGTCGCGTAGGTGTCCTGACATGGGTCGTGGCCGACGGGTACATCCCGCCGGAGAGCACCGGACCCGAACCGGCCATGACCAGCCACGACAGCGTATGCATCCTCAACTCCGGACCGGCGGATGCCGTGGTGGAACTCGTCATCTACTTCACCGACCGACCACCGGCCGGTCCGTACGTCCTGCGCGTCGCCAGCGAACGCGCTCACCACCAGCGGATCAATGATCTAGAGGAACCGGAGCCGATCCCGGTCGGCGTGGACTACAGCATGTTGCTGTCCAGCACCGAGCCGATCGTGGTCCAGCACACCCGGCTGGATTCTCGGCAGGCTGCCAATGCCCTCATGTCCACCGTCGCGTACGCGCAGGGTTAGCCCATGTCCGAGGTGCTACTCGAGGGCATCGAGAAGGTGTACGACAACGGATTCCAGGCCGTACACGAACTCGACCTCCAGGTCCGCGACGGTGAGCTCCTGGTATTGGTGGGCCCGTCGGGATGCGGAAAGTCAACGGCGCTCCGAATGGTCGCGGGGCTCGAGTCGATCACGTCGGGCACCTTGAAGATCGGGGACCGGATCGTCAACGAGGTGCCCCCGAAGGACCGGGACATCGCCTTCGTGTTCCAGAATTACGCGCTCTACCCGCACATGACGGTGCGCCAGAACATCGGCTTCGCTCTCAAGCTCAGGAAGGCTCCGCAGGCGGAGAAGGACGCCAGGGTCGAGGAGGTGGCCCGGCTGCTGCAGTTGACCGACTACCTCGACCGCCGGCCAGGGCAACTCTCGGGGGGCCAGCGTCAGCGGGTGGCGATGGGCCGGGCGATCGTTCGACGGCCGCAGGTCTTCTTGATGGACGAACCGCTGTCCAACCTCGACGCCAAGCTCCGGGTGCAGATGCGGGCAGAGATCAGCCGCCTGCAGCACGACATCGGGGTGACCACGCTCTACGTCACGCACGACCAGATCGAGGCCATGACCATGGGCAGCCGGGTCGCGGTGCTGTCGAACGGGCGGCTCATGCAGGTCGATACGCCGCAACGCCTCTACGACCGACCCGACAATGTCTTCGTAGCCACGTTCATCGGCTCACCCCAGATGAATATGGTCGCGGGCACCATACGGCTCGGCGACGAGCCCTACCTCGAGATCGGTCGGCAGGAGTTGGTGCTGACACCCGCGGTGCTCACTGATCACCCCGCACTCAAAACGCGCGACGGTAGCACCATCGCGGTGGGCATCCGTCCCGAGGATCTCGAAGACGCGAGCCTGGTCAACGGTGGTGAGCTGACGCGACGAACGCTCGATGTGATCATCGAACTACGGGAGGGCCTTGGTTCCGAGGTCGTCGCATACGCCCGACTCGATGCGAGGGCGCCGGACGTGGAGGTCGCCGAACGCGACCTCGAGGCGACCCTGACCGGTGGACCCGGTGTCGAACTCGTGGCCCGGCTCGATCCGCTCACCAAGGTGGCCATCGACGTGCCGGCCCGGTTGGCCGTGAACGTCGAACGGCTGCATTTCTTCGATGTCGGGACGACTGAGGCGATCCGCGACTGACCGGACACCGCGGGTTAGC